>DATDCR010000293.1:0-3251 GCA_036524215.1 Burkholderiales bacterium | reverse complement strand
GGGGCGTCCGCCGCCGCCTGGCCGCCCGCCGCCGCCGGGCCTGCCGCCGCCGCCCGGACGGCCGCCGCCGCGCTCCTGCTGCGGCGCGGACTTCAGCTTCTGGATTTCGTGGGTCAGGGCGGCGATGTTGGCCGCATGGCGGCCGCCCGGCCCGTGCGCCTGCTCGGCTTCGCGCTCGGCGGCGAGCAGCTGCTCGAGCTTCTGCAGGGCCTCGCGCGAGGCGACGGCGTGGCCGGTCTCCGCCGCGGTGGCGTGCCGGTGCATGGCGATGGCGCCGATCTCGTCGAGGATCTCGTCGCTGGGTGCAGTGGATTCGTCCATATGGTGGTGGCGCATCATGCGCTTCGCGAGGCCCTCAGATTGTCGTGGGAAAGGTAGTGCTGGCGGAAGGTCTCGAAGTCGACCTGGTCGGAACCCTCCATCTCGCGCTGCGCGACGATCGACTCATGGGCGAGGCGCGTGAAGCGCTCGCGCGCTTCCTTGGGGAAGTCGAGGTGCTGCAGCGTAGCCTTGTGCAGCGTCGATTCGATCAGCACGAAGCGCTCGAAGGAATTGCCGTGGTTGCGTGCCATCGCGTGCAGAACGCGCGCGGAAGGCGTCTCATCCGGATCATCCACTAGCTTGAGCATCGATTCAACTGCGTCGCGATGGGCGGCGCCGCCGAGCTGGGCGTCGACGCGCTCGGCGATCGGCGCGCAGAGGCCAAGGATCTCCCGCGCCCATGCCTTGAGGTCCGCCTTGCCGCCGTGGCGCAGGAGCTGCAGGCCCGGCTCGCGGCCGCGCAGCGCGACGAGCTGCAGGTTGCGGCGCACCTCGCCGATCTCCTGCGGGGTGTCGGGCCGGCTGTCGGCGAGCAGGCAGTGGAGCAGGAACACGTCGAGGAAGCGGCAGGTCATCGGCGTGATGCCGATCGGCGAGAACGGGTCGAGGTCCATCAGGCGCACCTCGACGTATTCGACGCCGCGCTCGCGCAGGGCATGGAGCGGCCGCTCGCCGCGCCGGATGCGGCGCTTCGGCCGGATCGAGCTGTAGAACTCGTTCTCGATCTGCAGGAGCGTGGTGCCGAGCTGCCGGTAATCGTCCCCGGTGCGGATGCCGATCTCTTCGTACGCCGGATAGGGCTTGGTGAGCGCCTCGAAGAGCGAGGCGGTGTAATCGTCGAGGCTGTTGTGGCTCACGCAGAGCGACGCTTGTGCGTCGCTCTGATAGCCGAGGCGGCCCATGCGAAGCGAGGTGGCGTGCGGCGCGTAGTGGGTTCCCGGGGCGAGCTCGGAGAGCTCGTGGTCGCGTCCGGCCACGAAGCTCGAGCACACCGCGGGCGAGGCGCCGAACAGATAGAGCAGCAGCCAGGAATCGCGGCGGAAATTGCGGATCAGGGCGAAGTACGCCTCGTCCGTTACGCCGGGCACCGAGAAGTTGTAATGGATGCCGGAGATCGCCTGCATGCGCCGGCCATATCGGTGCGCGAGCCCCAGGCGGTAGACCGTCTTCGCGCGGCCGACGTTGGAGGTGCCATAGCGGCCGATCGGAATCAGGTGCTCGGCGGGCAGCTGGCAGGGCATGCTGGCGCACCACAGCACCTCCTCGCCGATCGCGCGGTACACCGCCTGGTGGATCTGCGTCAGCTCTTCCAGGCAGCGCTCCGCGCTGCCGTGCACGCCGGTGATGAGCTCGAGCTGCGACTCGCTGAAGTCGGTGGTGATGTGCGCGTGCGTGAGCGCAGAGCCGAGCGCCGCGGGATGCAGCGTCTGGGCGAGCGAGCCGTCGGGGCGCACGCGCAGGCTTTCTTTTTCGATGCCTCGGCGCATGCCGCCCAGGTTTTCCAGGGCCTTCATGGGAGAAGGCAGAGGGTAGCAGAGCGCAAATGCGCGGCGCAGCCCTATTTCGATCAAGCATGGACGGATATACAGTATAGTGCGCGCCGTGGAAGTCGCCGACCGCTTCAAGAAGCTGAACCACGCGCAGCGCGCCGCCGCCTGCCACGGCGACCAGCCGCTTCTGATTCTCGCCGGTGCCGGCACGGGCAAGACCAACACGCTCGCGCACCGGGTCGCGCATCTCATCGCCGCCGGCGCGAATCCGCAACGCATTTTGCTGCTGACTTTTTCGCGCCGCGCCGCAATCGAGATGACGCGCCGCGCGCAGCGCATCGTCGGCGAGCTGGCCGCGGCCGGAAATGCGCAGCTTCGCCTGCCCTGGTCCGGCACTTTCCACTCGATCGCCAACCGCTTGATCCGGCGCCATTGCACGCGCGTCGGATTGACGCCGAACTTCAGCGTGCTCGATCGCGGCGATGCGGCCGATCTGATGGACCTGGTGCGCCACGAGCTCGGTTTTTCCAAGACCGAGCGGCGCTTCCCGCGCAAGGACACCTGCGTTGCCATCTATTCGCATCGCGTCAACACGCAAGGCAGCCTGCGCGCGACGCTCGATGCGCACTTCCCCTGGTGCGCGGAATGGGACGCCGAGCTGACGCGCCTGTACCGTGCGTACGTCGAGAAGAAGCTCGCCAACCAGGCGCTCGACTACGACGACCTGCTCCTTTACTGGCACGCGATGCTCGGCGACGAGCGCCTGGCGCGAGAGATCGGCGCCGACTTCGACCACATCCTCGTCGACGAGTACCAGGACACCAACGTCCTGCAGGCGCAGATCCTCGAGCGCCTGCGGCCGGACGGCAAAGGGCTCACCGTCGTTGGCGACGATGCGCAGGCGATCTACTCCTTCCGTGCCGCCACGGTCGACAACATCCGCGGCTTTGCCGGCCGGTTCGGCGCTGCCACGGTCGAGCTGGAGGAGAACTACCGCTCGACGCAGCCGATCCTCGACGCCGCCAACGCCCTCATCGGCAAGCAGCTTCGCTCGATCAAGGGCAACGGCGCCTGGCCGCGCTACGTGACCGTGGCCGACGACGCGGCGCAGGCGAGCTACGTCGTCACCGGCGTGCTCGCGAATCGTGAAAAGTCCGTCCCGCTCAAGAGGCAGGCCGTGCTTTTCCGCAGCTCGCACCACAGCGACGTGCTGGAGCTGGAGCTGGTGCGGCGGAACATTCCGTACGTGAAGTACGGCGGGCTGAAATTCCTCGAGGCTGCGCACGTCAAGGACTTGCTCGCGGTGCTGCGCTGGGCGGATAACCCCAAGAACCGCATCGCGGCCTTCCGCGCGCTGCAGCTCGTGCCCGGCGTGGGGCCCGCGACCGCTCAGCAGGCCTTCACGCGTTTCGAGCTGGGCAGCTGGGCGAGCTTGGCATC
>DATDCR010000292.1:0-2777 GCA_036524215.1 Burkholderiales bacterium | reverse complement strand
GCCTTTTCCACTTCAACGACAAGTACGTGCGCATCGGCGAGGGCGAGCGGCCGGGCGAGCTCGACATCACCATCCGCGGTCCCTGGCTGCACACCATCCTGTTCGAGATCCCGGTGCTCGCCATCGTCTCCGAGGTCTACTTCCGCCGCACGCAGCCGCACCCGGACATGGACGAGGGCCGTCGCCGCCTGCAGGCCAAGATCGACCTCGTGCGCACCGTAGAGCGCGAGCTCGACTTCCGCATCTCCGACTTCGGCACGCGGCGGCGCTTCTCCCTCGCCTGGCATGAGGAAGTCCTGCAGACGCTCAAGCGCGAGGTGCCGGATTATTTCGCCGGCACGTCGAACGTCTGGTTCGCCATGCGCAACAACCTGACGCCGCTCGGCACGATGGCGCACGAGTACATGCAGGCCTGCCAGGCGCTCGGGCCGCGCCTGCGCGATTCGCAGACCTTCGCCTTCGACAAGTGGGCGCAGGAGTACCGCGGCGACCTCGGCATCGCGGTCGCCGATACCTATGGCACCGAAGCGTTCCTGCGCGACTTCGACATGTACTTCTGCAAGCTGTTCGACGGCGCGCGCCATGACTCCGGCGATCCGTTCGAATGGGGCGAGAAGCTGATTACCCATTACCGCAAGAACCGCGTCGACCCGCGCACCAAGCAGCTCATCTTCTCCGATCAGCTTTCCTTTCCGCTCGCCATCGCGATCGCACGCCGCTTCCACGGCCGCGCCATCACGGCGTTCGGCATCGGCACCAACCTGACCAACGACCTCGGCTACGAGCCGATCAACATCGTGCTCAAGATGACCGAGTGCAACGGCCAGCCGGTGGCCAAGGTGTCGGATTCGCCGGGCAAGACGATCAGCAAGGACGCCGGCTACCTGCGCTATCTGCGCCAGGTGTTCGGCCTGGAACCCGCCGAGAAGACCTAAAAGGGGTCAGAGCAATTTTCCGGTAACAAATTGAATCGCAGCGTGCGCCGCTTTGTAACGGGGAAATTGCTCTGACCCCTTTTTCGGGCACTGCACTTGCCGTATTGGTCACCTGCTTTGCGCTCAACATGTTCGGGCGCGGGCTCGGCGACACCTACGTCGTCTTCGTCCTGCCGCTCGAGCACGACTATGGCTGGACGCGCTCGCAGCTAACCAGCGTCTACTCGATCTACCTTCTGATGCACGGCTGCACCTCGCCGTTCGTCGGGCTCGTCTTTGACCGCCTTGGGCCGCGCTGGGTGTACACGACCGGCCTTGCGTTCATGTGCGCCGCATTCTTTCTTGCCGCCGGGCTCTCCAATCTCTGGCAGTTCTACCTCTTCGTCGGCGGCATGGTCGGCCTCGGCGTCAGCCTCACCGGCATGGTGCCGGGCTCGGCGCTCATTGCGCGCTGGTACCGTGAGCGACTGTCCACAGCGATCGGCATTGCCTTCTCGGCGGCAGGCGTCGGCACCATTCTTTTCGTTCCGTTCACGCAATACCTCGTCGGTCATTACGACTGGCGCGTGGCCTATCGCGTACTCGGCGGCGCGCTCCTTGTTCTCGTGCCGGTGGTCGCGTTCCTCGTGCCGTGGAAGCGCTTCTATGCCGGCCACCCGGAGCGCGCCCAGTCCGCCCGGATTGGCGGCGCCGGCGAGGGCTGGACGCTGCGCAAGGCCTTGCGCTCGCGGCTTTACTGGGGCCTTTGCCAGGTGTTCTTTTTCACCGCGACCGGCATGTTCGCCGTCATCGTGCAGCTCGTCGCTTTCTTCGTCGACGTAGGCTTTCCGGCGCTCACTGCCGCGACTGCCTACGGGGCGCTCGGCTTCATGTCGGCGATGAGCGTGATGGGGAGCGGCTTCACCTCGGACCGCTTCGGCTATCGCCAGACGGTCACCGCCACCTTCGTCGGCACCGCGACCGGCATGGCGATGCTCCTCCTGCTGACGTACGTCCCATCCCTGCCTTTGCTCATCCTCTTCGTGCCGGTGTTCGGCCTCTGCATGGGCGTGCGCGGCCCCATCGTCTCGTCCATCTCGACGCGCTACTTCGCCGGTCCGAACGTCGCGACCATCTACGGCACCATCTACGCCTCGAACGCCGTCGGCGCGGCCTTCGGGTCGCTGATGGGCGGCCTGCTGCACGACATGACCGGGGGCTATCGCAGCGCTTTGCTGTTCGCGCTCGTCTGCGTGCTGGTGGCTTCGACGCCCTTCTGGACGGTGCGCGAGCTCAGGACTTTCCGCTGATCGCGCGCATGCGCCGCTCGCGCTCGGCGAGGGTGCAGCCGCGCAGATCGGCCACGCCATGCTCGGTGACGACGAGGCCTGCCTCGCTGCGCGGCACGGACACCGGGCCCGACAGGCGCTCGACGATGCGCGCGCCGGGCAGAACCATGATCGACACCCCGCCGCTCGATTGGTTGGCCGCGCGCACGAAATCGAGCGCGCCGCCCACCGCGCCGACATAGCTGCCGCGCGCGAGCTCGCCGTTCACCTGGCCCGTGAAGTCGACCTCCACCGCAGAGTTGATCGCCACGAAGCGTTCCAGGCGCGCCAGCGCCGGCGCACCGTGCGTCTCGTCGGAGGAAACCAGCTCGAGAGCCGGATTTTCCCGCGCCCAGTCGAAGAGCGCCTGCGTGCCCATCAGCGCTCCCCCGACGCATCGCCTGGGACGAAGCGAGCTCACTTCATCGCAGATGGCGCCGGAGTGATAGTTGAGCTCGCGCCCGCGAAGCGCTGCCACGACCGCGTTGGGCAGTGCCCCGATGCCGGTTTCGATCGTGGCGCCATCCGGAACACA
>DATDCR010000291.1:0-16797 GCA_036524215.1 Burkholderiales bacterium | reverse complement strand
CCGCGCTTCGTGAAGCGCTGCCAGGTCATGGCGAGCCGCTATTTCCGGGAGGACGAGCTCTGAAGTGGGGCCGCGTTACGCGGTGAGGTAAGGCTCGAGCGGCGCGAGCACCTCGCCGCGCCGGATCGGAACGCAGTCCGGCGGGAAGTCCTGGCGGAATTCGCCGCCGTGGTCGCGCATGCGGTCGATGAAGATCCTCAGGCGCCCCATCGCCCCGGTCGGCAGGTCATGCAGGACGAGAAGCGTCCACGGCTGCGCGAGGCACTGCGCGAGGGCGACCTCGGCCCAGCCGCGCGGGTCTTCCCAGTCGCGCGGCACCGCGTTCCAGAGCACGCAGGTCATCTTCTCTTTCTTCAGCACTTCGACGGCGGTCGGACTGAGCAGATGAGGCCCGAGCGAGCCACCGCCGCCGAACGGACGGAACAGGCGATCCGGATGCGCGAGCTCGTCGATCAGCGCCTCGGTCTCGACGATCTCGGACACGACGCGCGACGCGTCGGCCACGTTGCCGAGCGGCTCGGCATGCGACCAGGTGTGGTTGCCGATCCAGTGGCCTTCGGCATGCGCGCGCTTGGCGAGCGCGCGGCGCTTCTTCTCGGCGAGCTTGGCGCCGAGCACGAAGAACGTGGCCTTGATGCCGGCGGCTTCGAGGATGTCGAGCACGCGCGGCGTGGCGGCCTCGTCGGGGCCGTTGTCGAACGTCAGCGTGACTTGCAGCGTCAGCCCTTGTAGGTGTCGAGGGCGATGCGCTCGCGCGCCAGAACCGCGGCCACCGGCGGGGCTTGCACGACGCGCTCTATGTAGGCGAGATATCGCGGCAGGGACTTCGGATCGATGCCCATGAAGCCGCTCCAGCGCAGGAACACGAAGGCATAGGCGTCGTGCACCGAGATGCGCGCGCCGTGCCAGTAGGGACTGGCTGCGGCGATCCAGTCCTGGATGCGCTCGAGATGCTTGCGGAACTGCTCCACCGCCTGCGATTTGATGTCCGCCCGACCGGCGTCCGAAGCGGCGAAGTTTTCCGGCCGGAAGAAATGCGTGAAGGTCGGATGGACCGTGTTGTTCATCCAGGCGAGCTGCGAGAGCGCCTGGGCTCTCTTCCAGGGATCGGTCGGAAGGAGGCCGGCCTCGGGGAACGCCCGGTCGAGGTATTCGCAGATCGCGACGATCTGCGTGAGCGGCTTTGCGTCGACGACCAGCACCGGCACCTGGCCGTTCGGATTGAGCTTCAGGTACTCGGGCGCCTTCTGCTCGCCCTTGTGCAGCTTGACGAGCTTCGGCTCGAACTTGGCCTTTGCGGCTTCGAGGGCGACGTGCGGGACGAAGGAGCAGGCGCCGGGCGCGAAATACAGCTCAAGCACCCTTCGCCCTCGTCATGAAGACGAGCCGCTCGAAGAGGTGGACGTCCTGCTCGTTCTTGAGCAGCGCGCCGTGCAGCGGCGGAATGATCGTCTTGCGATCCTTCGAGCGCAGCGCTTCCGGCGGGATGTCCTCGGCCAGCAGCAGCTTCAGCCAGTCGAGCAGCTCCGAGGTCGAGGGCTTCTTCTTCAGGCCGGGCACTTCGCGCACTTCGAAGAACACTTCCATCGCCTCGCGCAGCAGCGATTTCTTCAGCGCCGGGAAGTGCACGGCGACGATCTTCTCCATCGTTTCCTTGTCCGGGAAACGGATGTAGTGGAAGAAGCAGCGACGCAGGAAGGCGTCGGGCAGCTCCTTCTCGTTGTTCGAGGTGATGAAGACGATCGGGCGGTGCTTCGCCTTCACCAGCTCGCGCGTCTCGTACACGTAGAACTCCATGCGGTCGAGCTCGCGCAGGAGATCGTTCGGGAATTCGATGTCGGCCTTGTCGACCTCGTCGATCAGCAGCACGCAGGGCCGCTCCTGCGTGAAGGCCTGCCACAGCATCCCCTTGACGATGTAGTTATGGATGTCGTGCACGCGCTGGTCGCCGAGCTGCGAATCGCGCAGGCGGCTGACCGCGTCGTACTCGTACAGACCCTGCTGCGCCTTGGTGGTCGACTTGATGTGCCACTCGAGCAGCGGCACGCCGAGGGCGCGCGCCACCTCGATCGCCAGCATCGTCTTGCCGGTACCCGGCTCGCCCTTGACGAGCAGCGGCCGCGAGAGCGTGATCGCCGCGTTGACGGCGAGCGTCAGGTCCTCGGTGGAGACATAGCTGGGCGAGCCGGTGAAGCGCATTTCACGCTTTCTGCGAGGGGAAAGTTGGATTCTAGCAGCGCCTTTCCGCTAGAATTCCCGACCTTTCGACCCATAAGACCATAATGTCTCAACGAATTTTGAACTCGATGCTGGGCGCGGCGCTGGCCCTCGGCCTGGCGGCCGGGATGCAGGCGGCGTTCGGCCAGCAAGGCAAGACACCGCCGGAAGAAAACTTCCACGCCCAGTGCATCGGCTGCCACGGCATCCCGGGCTACAAGACGGCGTTCCCGATCGTGTATCACGTGCCGAAGATCGCCGGCCAGCAGCCGGCGTACATCGAGAACGCGCTCAAGGCCTACCGGTCGGGCGAACGCTCGCATCCGTCGATGCGCGGCATCGCGGCCAGCCTGACGGATGAGCGGATCAAGCAGCTCGCCGAGTTCTACGGAGCGCCCGCGAAATGAAACACCTTCTCTTGATTATTCTCGGCGCGTTCCTTGCGGCGAGCGTGCAGGCGAAGGGCGATGCGGCGAGGGGCAAGCAGAAGGCGGCGCAGGTCTGCGCGGCCTGCCACAGCGCCGACGGCACGAAGCCGTCCGCGCCGGACCAGCCGGTCCTGGCCGGGCAGTACTACGACTACATCGTGCAGGCGCTGACGGATTACAAGAGCGGTCGGCGCAACAACGCCATCATGAAGGGATTCGCCTCGGGACTGTCGAAGCAGGACATCGAGGATGTCGCCGCCTGGTTCGCGAGCCAGCCGACGACCCCGCTGCACGACCAGCGCTAGATCGTACTGTCGCTGCGCTCGGCGCGGCCGACGAGGTCTTCCCAGAGCCCCTCGGTCGTCTTGCGAAGCAGGACCTCGGGCTGCGGCTCGAGCGTGAACCAAAGGCCGCGGCGCACCTCCTCGGCGAGCTCGTTCGGCGACCACATCACCATGCCGGCGAGGAAGCGCGCCTGGTCGGGCTGCGTCTCGATGATGCGATCCACCACGTTGCCGTCGAAGGCGAGGAACAGTCCCGGCGTGAGCTGAAGCGTGCGGCCGCCCGGGCTCTGACGGCCCTTCACCATCGCGAAGATCACTTCCGGCCCGGTCGGCCCGCCGAGATAGACCGGATCGACGACCTTCTGCGAAGGCAGGTGTTTGGGGAAGAGCTTGCCGAGCGTCATGGTGGTCGGCTTGTTGACGATGAATCCGATGTGGCGCTCCTCGCCGATCGGCCGCGCCACGATGATGCTCGAGCCGTAGAGGCGGTCCTTGAGGTTGCGCTTCGCGACCAGCAGGACAGTGTGGTCGATATCCGCGGACCAGGCGAGCGGCGCGCAAAGCGCCGTACCCAGAACTGCGGTCAGGGCGGCGGTGAGCAGGTTGAGGAATCGCATGGCGCCATCTTGCCGACAGCAATATGTAGGGCGGCCGGAAGCCCACTAGTCCGTTCGGGGTCGGGAACGTTTCTCCAGGCACTCGAGATATGCGTCGCCGTTCGGCGGCGCGTTGTCGCGTTGCGCGCGCCACACCGTCTCCGCCAGGCACTCCAGCGCCTCGTGCAATGCGGCATGACGGTCGCCGAGGCGGCGCAGCAAGGCCTGGAAGCGTGACGCAATGCCGGGCGGCTGGTCGATGGAGAGCTGTTCCTCCAGCGCGACATGCAGGCTCATGTGGAGGAAGGGATTGCCCTCGTCGACGTAATCGCGCTCACGGTAGCGGTCCGGATCGTTCAGCATGGCGTGGTATTCGGGGTGGGCGAGGACCACGTCGAGCACGATCGTCTCGATGCCGGCGAGCGGCTCGCCGGCGCGGTACTTGCGCCATGCGCCGAAGAACGTTTCGCGCACCTGGTCGCGCGACGGGTTGAACATCAGGGCGCCTTGGTCTTCTGCCGGTACTCGCAAAGATCGCGGATCAGGCATTGCGGGCAGCCCGGCTTGCGCGCGATGCAGACGTAGCGGCCGTGCAGGATCAGCCAATGATGCGCGTTCTTGAGGAACTCCGGCGGCGTGAACTTGAGGAGCCTGTCCTCCACTTCGCGCGGATCCTTGCCGGGTGCGAGGCCGGTGCGGTTCGCCACCCGGAAGATGTGCGTATCGACGGCCACCGTCGGCTCCCCGAACGCGGTATTCAGCACTACGTTGGCCGTCTTGCGGCCGACGCCGGGCAGCGCTTCCAGCGCCTCGCGCGTCTTCGGCACCTCGCCGCCATGCTGCTCGACGAGGATGCGGGACAGCGCCACCACGTTCTTCGCCTTCGTGCGGTAAAGGCCGATGCTCTTGATGTACTGCTCGAGGCCGGCGACGCCGAGCTGCGCGATCCTTTCCGGCGTGTTGTGCTTCTGGAAGAGCACCGCGGTGGCCTGGTTCACCGATTTGTCGGTCGCCTGCGCGGAGAGCACGACCGCCACCAGCAGCTCGTAGGGGGTGCGGTATTTCAGCTCGGTGGTCGGGTTGGCGTTGGCCGCCCGAAAGCGCTTGAAGATCTCCAGACGCTTGGCCGGATTCATTTGCGCCCGAGAAGGTCGGCCAGGATCGACTTGCGCTCGTCGGCATCGTGCGAGCGGATCTCGCTTCGCGCCAGTCGCTCGCGCCGCCGCCGGCCGCGCTCGCCCGCAGCTCGCTTCAGCGCCGCCGTCCACTCGCCTTTCGGCGCAACAAGCGCGATGCAGTCCACCGGGCACGCCGGCAGGCAAAGGTCGCAGCCGATGCACCACGCTTCGACCACCGTGTGCATGACGCCTTGCGCGCCGACGATCGCATCCACCGGGCAGGCGTCGATGCAGCGCACGCAGCCGATGCAGCGCGCTTCGTCGACGAGCGCGACGGCCTCGCGCTTCATCGGCCGGTGTCCCTGGCGAGCTGCGCGTGCGTGATCTTGCCGGCCTGCACCTGCACGCCGGTGCGCAGGTCGTCGTTCATCTCACCATGCAAAAGCATCTGCACGTAAGGTAACACCGAGCGCTCGAGCGCAAGGCTCGCGCTGCGGGCGCACGCCGACGGCATGTTCGGCACGCAGTAATGCACTACGCCTTCTTCGATGTAGATGGGATCGCTATGCGAGCTCGGGCGCGACGTCTCGGCGATCCCGGTCTGGTCGATGCCGACATCGACGAGCGCCGACCCGCGGCGCATGCGGGCCAGCATGTTTCGGCTGATGAGCTTGGGTGAAACTTGTCCCGGCGTCAGTACGCCGCCGATGATGAGGTCGGCATCCCTCGCTATCTCCTCGCTGAAACCGGCCACGAAGCGGGCGTTCGGATACTTCTCGCGCAGGGGAGGGAACCGTCGATCGGTTTTTGCGAATACGGTCACTTGCGCGCCGATGCCGTAGGCCACGGCAAGCGCGTTGGAGCCGACATTGCCCGCTCCAAGGATGACCACCTTGCCCGGCGCCACGCCGTCGAGGCCGGGAAGCAGCACGCCGCTGCCGCCGTTGTGCTTCTGCAGGCACCAGGCGCCCACCTGCACGGCGAGGCGCCCCGCGATCGCCGACATCGGCGAAAGAATGGGCAAGCCGCTCGCCTGGCCCACGGTTTCGAAGGCGATGAACGTCGCGCCGGAAGCGAGCGCCGCGTCGAGAAGGCCGGGCTCGGGCGCGAAGTGCTGGAAGCCGAACACGGTCTGGCCGCGCCGCGGCTTGCGATACTCGGCCTCCTGCAGCTCCTTCACCTTGACGACGAGCTCGCATTGCCACGGGTCGCCGAGCGTCGCGCCTGCCTTGCGGTAATCCTCGTCGGAGAATCCGACGCCGGCGCCGGCGCCGGGCTCGACGACCACGTCGGCGAACGTCGCCGCGCCGGCGGGCGTCAGGGCGACGCGGAACTCGCCGTCCTTTATTTCGCGCGGTACGCCGATGCGCATTCGGCGATCAGGTTCCAGCCCCGGTAGACGAGACCGGTGTAGAGCTGGACGAGGTTCGCGCCGGCGCGGAATTTTGCGGCGGCATCCTCGCCGTTCATGATCCCCCCGGCGCCGATCAGCGCCACCTCGCCCTTCAGCGCCGCCGAGAATTGCCGCAGCACTTCGGTCGCCCTGTCGCGGATCGGCGCGCCGGAAAGGCCGCCGGCTTCCTTGGCGTGCGGCAGGCCTTCGACGCCGTCGCGCGACACCGAGGTGTTGGTCGCGATCAAGCCCTCGATGCGATAGCGGCGCACGGCATCGGCGATCGACTGGATCTCATCGCCGGTGAGGTCCGGCGCCACCTTCACGACCAGAGGCACGCGACGGGCGTGATGCTGCGTCAGTTTTTCGCGCAGGGTGGTCAGGCGGGCGAGGAGGGCATCGAGCTGATGCGCTTCCTGCAGCGTGCGCAGTCCCTTGGTGTTCGGCGAGGAGATGTTGATGGTGACGTAGGCGGCGTGGAGGTAGACCTTCTCCAGGCAGGCGACGTAGTCGTCCACCGCGCGCTCCGCCGGCGTATCGGCGTTCTTGCCGATGTTGATGCCGAGGATGCCGTTCCAGCGCGAGCGGCGCACATTTTCGATGAACCGATCGACGCCGACGTTGTTGAAGCCGAAGCGGTTGATGATGGCGTCCTTTTCCGCGATGCGAAAAAGGCGCGGCCGCGCGTTGCCCGGCTGTGCGCGCGGCGTCACGGTGCCGACTTCGAGGAAGCCGAAGCCGAGCGCGCCCAGCGCGTCGATGTGCTCGGCGTTCTTGTCGAGCCCCGCGGCAAGCCCCACCGGGTTGGGAAACTCGAGCCCCATCGCGCGCACGGGCGAAGCAGGCACGGGCGGCGCGACGAGCGCCGCCAGCGCGGCGCTCTTCAGGGCGAGCTGGTGGGCGTTTTCGGCGTCGAGGGAGAAGAGAAAAGGTCTGGCGAGCCGGTAGAGGCTCAAGACCGGTTCTCTTCCCGCATTGAATCGCCCGGCCGCTGACCGATGCGGCGCCATGCGCCGCCGATGAAGCCTTCGATCGGCGCGAACTTGGACTTGTAGGCCATCTTCGGGCTCTCGCGGATCCAGTAGCCGAGGTAAAGGTACGGCAGGCCCAGCCGCCGGCACTGCTCGATCTGCCACATCACGTTGTAGGTGCCGAAGCTCGCGCCCCGGCGGTCCGGCTCGTAGAACGTGTAGACCGATGAAAGGCCGTCGGGCAGGAAGTCGACGATCGACACCATCACGAGCTGGCCGGCCTCGCGGAATTCCACCAGGCGCGTATCGACGCGGCTCTGCAGCAGGAAGTGCGAGTACTGGTCGCGGCTGTCGTTGTCCATGCCGCCGCCGGAATGGCGCTTGGACTGGTAGCGCAGGTAGAGCGCGTAGTGCTCGAGGCGGAACTTGAGCGGCTGCGCGTGCGCGGTGAGCGCGCCATGCTGCTTCCACGCGCGCCGCTGCGAGCGGTTGGCGTCGAATTCCTCGACCGGGATGCGCACCGGCACGCAGGCACGGCAGGCGTCGCAGTGCGGCCGGTAGGTGAAGATGCCGCTGCGCCGGAAGCCGGCCTTGACGAGGTCGCCGTACAGCTCGGTATTGATCAGGTGGCTCGGCGTCGCGACCTGCGAGCGCGCCATCCGATCCGGCAGGTAGCTGCACGGATAGGGCGCCGTCACATAGAACTGCAGTACGGCATGCGGCAGGTCGTTAAGTCGTGACATCCCACTTTCCAGGTGCTTCGGGGTAGTTTACCAAGGGGGCGAGGGCGCGCAAAAAACTGCGCCGCGGGATTTCCCGCGCACCGAGCGAGGCGAGCAGCGGCGTGTGCATCTGGCAATCGATGAGAGGAAAGCCACGGGCCCGGAGTTCCGTCACCAGCGCCACCAGCGCGACTTTCGAGGCGTCGGTCGAGCGCGAGAACATCGATTCTCCGTAGAACATGCGGCCGAGCGCCACCCCGTAAAGCCCGCCGACCAGATCAGCCCCGCGCCAGGTCTCGAAGCAGTGCGCATACCCCGCCCGATGCAGGGCGAGATAGGCCTGGCGCATAGCGCCGCCGAGCCAGGTGCCTTCCTCGCGGTCGGCGCAGCCGGCCAGCACCTGCTCGAACGCCGTATCGATGCGTACCGCATAGCCCTTGTTGCGCATGCTCTTTGCAAGCGAGCGCGACACTTTCAGCTCGTCGCAATGCAGCACCATGCGCGGATCGGGTGACCACCACAGGATCGGCTCGTCGCCCGAATACCAGGGAAAGATGCCGTTGCGGTAGGCCTCGAGGAGGCGCGGCAGCGAAAGGTCGGCGCCGGCGGCGACCAGGCCGTTTGGATTCTTGAGCGCGCGCTCGACGCTCGGGAAAGGGTCAGCAGGACCGAGCCACTTCAGCACTTCACTTGCTGTCGGCAGAAATCTTCGAGCGGCCGGACGATGGAGGTGTCGGCAATCGCAGTCCGCGCCGTGGCGCCGTAGTCCAGCTGCAGCCGGAAGGCGTACTTGTCGAAGAACTCGTTGAAGAGCTCGCCGCCGAGGGTGCCGACGGCATACAGCTCATCCTTGCGCTGGTCCCAGTCGAGCAGGATGGCGGCGAGCGGCTGCGGCGCCGGCCCGGCGAGGACGCGCCCGCCTTCTGCCGGGTCGTACTGGCTATGCTCGGAGCAGCAGTGGATCACGGCGCCGAAACGGTTGCCGGTGGTCTTCTCCGCCCGATAGCTGATGAAGCTGATATCGCGCGTCGGATAGGTCAGCTTGTGCGCGCAAATCGCCGAGTAGGCGACGATCGAGCGATGGGCGCCGACGCCGCCCGGCCACTCATACGATTTCGAATCGACGGTTTTCAGCCGGGCCGAAGGCGCCGAGGGGTGTCCCAGATTGAGGAGGAAGCAGGGCGTCGCCGCGTAGGGGTAATGGAAGATGAAATTGCGATTGGGCGGCACGGCGCCGGCGCGTAACGGCGCGCCATTCGCGTCGACCAGCAGTGCGCGCGAGTAGCGCCGTGGCTGGGCGTTGGCAGGCACTGCGGCGCTCGCCAAGGTCGCCGCGGAGGCGGCGCAGAAGGCGACGAATTCGCGACGCTCCATCCGCCTAGAGGTTGTAGCCCTGCTCGTTGTGCAGCACGGTGTCGAGTCCTTCCGTTTCCTCGTCGCCTGCGACGCGCATGCGGGCAAGCGCATCGCTCAGCTTCAGCAGCACCCAGGTGAGGACGCCGGACCAGATGAGCGTCACCAGCACGCCGGCGAGCTGGACGAGAACCTGCCCGCCCATGGTCTGGCCCTCGGCATAGCCGACGCCGCCGAGGGCGCTCGCCGCGAAAACGCCGGTGAGGGTGGAACCCATGATGCCGCCGACGCCGTGGACCGGGAAGACGTCGAGCGAGTCGTCCACCCCGAGCGCGCGCTTCATGTAGTTGGTGGCGAAGAAGCAGACGATGCCCGCCGCGGCACCGATCACGATGGCGCCCATCGGCCCGACGAACCCGGAGGCCGGCGTGATGGTGCCAAGGCCGGCGACCATGCCGGTGACGATGCCGAGCACGGAAGGTTTCTTGTAGCGCAGCCACTCGCAGAACATCCAGGCGAGCGAGCCGGTTGCCGCGCCGATGTGGGTGACGAGCATCGCCATGGCGGCGGAGCCGTCCGCCGCGAGCGCGCTGCCGGCGTTGAAGCCGAACCAGCCTACCCACAGCATGCAGGCCCCGGCCACGACCATCGTCATGTTGTGCGGCGGCATCGCCGTCTCGGGGAAGCCCCGTCGCCGGCCGAGGGTGAGGGCGCAGACGAGCGCCGCCACGCCGGCGTTGGCGTGGACCACGATGCCGCCGGCGAAGTCCATCACGCCGAGCTTCTGCAGCCAGCCGTCGCCCCAGACCCAGTGCGCCACCGGCACATAGACGACCAGCAGCCAGAGCAAGCTGAAGATCATCATGGCGGAGAAGCGCACGCGCTCTGCAAAGGCGCCGATCACGAGAGCCGGGGTGATGATGGCGAAGGTCATCTGGTACATGGCGAACAGCGATTCCGGAATCGTGCCCTTCACCGTCTTCACGTCGATGCCGGCGAGAAACGACTTGCCGAAGCCGCCGATCCAGGCGTTCATGCTGCCGCCGTCGCCGAAAGCGAGGCTGTAGCCGACGACGACCCAGGCGAGCGTGACCACGCAGGTGATGGCAAAGCACTGCATGAGGACCGACAGCACGTTCTTGGCGCGCACCAGCCCGCCGTAGAAGAGCGCCAGACCCGGCAGCGTCATGAAGAGGACGAGCGCCGAGGCGACGATCATCCAGGCCGTATTGGCTCCGTTGATGGCATTCATTGTCTTCCCCCTAGTTCACTGTCTAAGCAACGATGTCTTCCGCGTGGAATGCGAAGCGGCCGTGCGCGCGGTCCTCGAACCAGCGCTTGAGCGTATAGGCGACGGTGCGAAAGGCGATCTCCTTCCACGGAATCGCCGATTCCTCGAGCAGCGCCACCTCGAGCGATTCCTCGCCCGGCTTGAATTCGAGATTGCGCAGGCGCGCACGATAGAAGAGATGCACCTGGTTCACCCGCGGCACCGAGATGAGCGTGAACGGCTCGCCGAGCTCGACCTGGGCGCCGGCTTCCTCCGCCGTTTCGCGCAGCGCCGCCTGGCCGGCGGTCTCGTCGTTCTCCATGAAGCCCGCGGGCAGGGTCCAGTAGCCGTAGCGCGGCTCGATGGCGCGCCGGCAAAGGAGGAGCTTGCCTTCGTGCTCGGGCACCGTGCCGACGACCAGCCTGGGGTTCTCGTAGTGGATCTCGCCGCAGTTGTCGCACACCCAGCGCGGCAGGCTGTCGCCCGGGGGCACGCGCTTCACGACTTGCGCTGCGCAGTTAGCGCAGAACTTCATTCGTCAGGTCGGCGAGCGAGCGCAGCTGCGCGTCCGGCGTGAAGCCCAGGCGATCGAGCGGGGCGCCGCCGCGATTGATCCAGAAGACGCGAAAGCCGAAAGACTTGGCGCCGAGCGCGTCCCAGCAGTTGGACGATACGAAACCGATCCCTTCCTTCGGCACGCCGAGCTTGCGCACCGCGAGCTCGTAGACCTGCGGCGCGGGCTTGTACATCTTGATCGCGTCGACGCTCAGCACGGCGTCCAGCGGCAGGGCCGAATTGCGCGCGAGCGGCATCAGCAGGTCCGGCGAGCCATTGGAAAGGATGGCCTTCTTCACGGTCAGCCGCTCGAAGGCGGCCGCGACCTCGGGGAAGGTGTCGAGCGTCAGGTATTCCGACATCAGCGCTTCCATGCGCTCGGGCCCCAGGTCGAGGCCGAGCGCCTCGCAGCTATAGGCGAGCGCCTCCCGCGTGACGGTGGAGAACGGCACATAGCGCTGCATCAGGCTGCGCTGCCACGTGTACTCGAGCTGCTTCGCGCGCCAGAGCCGCGAAAGCTCGCTGCCTTTCCCGGGAAAGCAGCTCTCGCAACGCTCGATCACGGAGTGGACGTCGTACAGCGTGCCGTACGCGTCGAATACCAATGCCTCGACCCTCATGTAAACTGAATTAAACCATGGTCGACCGCTACGACGAGCTCTATCGCGGTTATCGGTGGAGCGTGCCGGCGCGCTACAACATCGCGCAGGCCTGCTGCGGCCAGTGGGCGGCCGATCGCGGCCGCTTCGCGCTTTACTGGGAGGACGAGTCCGGCGCCAGCGCCGCCTGTTCGTTCTGGGACATCCAGGTCGCGGCGAACCGGCTCTCCAATGCGCTTGCCGCCCTCGGCGTCAAGCGCGGCGATCGCGTCGCGCTGATCCTGCCGCAGCGGCCCGAGACGGCGATCGCCTACATGGCGATCTTCCAGATGGGCGCGGTCGCGCTGCCGCTGTCGCACCTCTTCGGTCCCGACGCCCTCGAGTACCGCATCAACCACGCCGAGGCGAGCGTGGCGATCGTCGAGCCGACGACGATCGCCAACCTGTGGGCGGTGAAGGATCGGCTGAGCACGCTGCGCCATGTCATCGGCGTCGCCGGTGCGCGCGAAGCCGGGGTGCAGGCATGGGAAGCGCTGCTCGCCAAGGCGAGCAGGGCGTTTCGCTGCGTCGACACGAGCCCCGACGACCCGGCGGTGATCATCTATACGAGCGGCACCACGGGCGCGCCGAAGGGCGCCCTGGAAGGCCATCGCCTGCTGATCGGCAACCTGAGCGGCTTCGTGCATTCGCACGACTTCTTCCCGCAGCCGGGCGACATGTTCTGGTCTCCCGCCGACTGGGCTTGGGCCGGCGGGCTTTTCGACGCGCTGCTGCCGACGTGGAATTTCGGCCTGCCGATCCTTGCCTATCGCGGCAAGTTCGACGCCGAGAGGGCCTATTACCTGCTCGACAAGTACGGGGTGCGCAACAGCTTCCTCTTCCCCACGGCGCTGAAGCTGATGATGAAAGCGGTGCCTGAACCCCGCACGCGGTTCCATCTTTCGATGAGATCGATCATGAGCGCCGGCGAATCGGTCGGCACCACGGTCATCGAGTGGGCGCGCGAGCAGCTCGGCGTGACGATCAACGAGATGTTCGGCCAGACCGAAATCAACTACGTGGTCGGCAATTGCCAGTCGGCCTGGCCGGTGAAGCCCGGCTCGATCGGGCGGCCTTATCCCGGCCATCGGGTCGCCGTCATCGACGACAAGGGCAACGAGCTGCCGCGCGGCGAGCTGGGCGAGATCGCCATCCAGCGCAGCTGCAACGGCGAGCCCGACCCGGTGTTCTTCCTCGAGTACTGGAAGAACCCGCAGGCGACGCGCGAGAAATTCATCGGCGAATGGGCGACGACGGGCGACCAGGGAAAGGTCGATGAGGATGGCTACTTCTGGTACCAGGGCCGCTCGGACGACGTCATCAAGAGCGCCGGCTATCGCATCGGTCCGGCCGAGATCGAGAGCTGCCTGGTCAAGCACCGCGCGGTGGCGAATGCCGCCGTGATCGGCAAGCCCGATGCCACGCGCGGCGCGATCGTCAAGGCGTTCATCGTGCTGCAGCCCGGCGAGGCGCCTTCGCAGGCCTTGATCGAGGACATCCAGACGCATGTGCGCGCACGCCTCGCCCCGTACGAGTACCCGCGCGAGATCGAGTTCATCGAGGCGCTGCCAATGACGACCACCGGCAAGGTGCAGCGCAAGGAGCTGCGCAAGCGGGAGGAAGCGAAGATCGGCCAGGCGTGAAGCGGATCCTGCTCGTCGGAGCAGGCCATGCGCACGCTTGCGCGCTGGCCGCTTTCGCCAGACAGCCGTTGGGCGCTGCTCAGCTCACCGTCCTTGCGCCCCATGAGCGCCAGATCTACTCCGGCATGCTGCCTGGCGTGATCGCCGGGCATTTGCGTCGTGAAGAAGCCGAGTTCGATGCCGAAGCGCTGGCGTCGCGCGCGGGCGCGCGTTTCGTGAAAGGCAGCGCGACGGCGCTGGACCCGCTGCGGCGCTGCGTGAGCCTGGAGGACGGCCAGGCGCTCGAGTACGACATCCTCTCGCTCAATGTCGGCTCGACCGTCGACACTTCGCTCGCCGGAAGCGCGCAATACGCGCTCCCCGTCAAGCCGTTCGAGCGATTGGCCGGCGTGGCCGACTACCTGCCTGGACGGCACGTCGCCATCGTCGGCGGCGGCGCGGCCGGCTGCGAGCTCGCCATGGCAATGCGCCATGCGGGCGCCGAGGCAAGCATCTATGCCGAGCATCCGGCGCTCGGCCCGCGGGCGCAGCGGCGGCTCGCCGCGCGGCTTCGGCGCCTGGGCATCAGCTTCATCGGCAATCCGGCGACCGCCATTGAAGAAGGACCGGTCGTGGTTTCCGGCACATCGCGCGCGGATTACGACCTCGTCGTGCTCGCCGCGGGCGCGACGCCGCTCGCCTGGCTGCGCGATTGCGGCCTGGCGAGCGACGAGCGCGGATTCATCGCCGTCGACGCCGAGCTGCGCAGCACCTCGCATCGACAGGTTTTCGCGGTCGGCGACTGCGCCACGTTGAACGACTCGCCGCATCCCAAGTCGGGCGTGTTCTCGGTGCGGCACGGCGAGCTGCTCGCCAGGAACCTGCGTCACTTGGTGAGCGGCGCCGACCTGGAGGCCTATCGGCCGCAGCGCAGGGCGCTGGTGCTGCTCACTTGCGGCGGCAAGTACGCGATCGCCGAGCGCGGCGCCTGGAGCGCCGAAGGGCGCTGGGTATGGTGGTGGAAGAAGTGGATCGACCGGCGCTGGCTCAAGCGGCTCAAGGGACCGGACCCGCGGTGACGGTCGTAGCGCTCGCCGTGAAACCTGACATATCATGCAAGCTCCTACGGGGAGATCGAGAATGAAGAAAGCCACTGCCCTCTTGCTTGCCGCGCTAGCGCCCGCCTTGGTCCCGCTTGCCGCGTGGTCCGCCTACCCGGAACGCCCGGTGAAGATGATCGTGCCGTGGGCGGCCGGCGGCGATACCGACAACATCTTCCGGCCCTTCGCGCCGCTGTTCCAGAAGCACCTCGGACAGGCGGTCGTGATCGCCAACGTGGGCGGCGCTTCCGGCACGAAGGGCGCCAAGGAGGCGAAGGACGCGCCGGCCGACGGCTACACGCTGTTCGCCGTGCATGACTACATCCACTCGACGTACTACGCCGGCGTTGCCGACGTGCAGTACACCGACTTCGAGCCGATCTGCCTGATCTCCTCGACGCCTTCGGTCCTCACGGCAAGCCCGAAGACGTCGTGGAAGACGATGCAGGAGCTGATCGCCGACGCGAAGAAGCGTCCGGGGCAGATCACCGTGGGCGCGACGCTCGCTTCGACGAGCCACTTCTTCCCGGCGCTGATCGAGAAGGCCGCCGGCATCAAGTTCAAGTACGTGTCGTACGAAGGACTGGCGCCGCGCATGAACGCCATCCTCGGCGGTCACGTCGACCTGACCGACTCGAACCTCACGCAGAAAGGCAAGGTGGAGGCCGGGCAGCTGAAGTTCCTCGGCATCGCCACCGAGAAGCGCCATCCGGAAATGCCGAGCGTGCCGACGCTGAAGGAGCTCGGCGTGAATGTCGTCTACGACGTGAATCGCGGCTTGATGGTCGGCAAGGGCACCCCGCAGGACGTCGTCGCCAAGCTCGGCTCGGCCTGCGCCGCCGCCGCGAAGGAGCCGGAATTCGCGCACGCGATGAAGCTGCAGGGCACCGACGTGCGCTACCTCGATCGCGCCGGGTACGCGAAATGGCTCAAGCAGAACGATGACCTGAACAAGAACCTGGCGAAAGAGCTGGGGCTGTACAAGCGTTGAAGCTCGCCGAACGGCACAAGCGTTGAAGCTCGCCGGACGGCACAGGCGTTGAAGCTGTCGAGGGACGGCTGGGCCGGGCTCGCCGTCGCTGCGGCGAGCCTTGTCCTCTTCTTCCTCACGCTCGACCTGAAGGGCAATGCGCTCGTGCCGGTCGGGCCGGGGTTCTATCCGCGCATCGTGCTCGGCATGACGGTGCTCTTCTGCGCGATCCTTGTCCTGCAGGACCTGCTGAGTAAAGACAGGCCGGCACCGCTGGCGCGCGCGAGCTACGCCGCCGTCATCCTGCACTTCGCGGTGTTTGGCCTTTACGTCGCCGCGCTGCCGGGGCTTGGCTTTCGCATCGCGACCTTCGTCTACGTCGGCGTTGCCAATGCCCTGATGGAGCCGCCGCGCCGCGGCATGCAATGGGTGCGCGTGGTGTTGCTCGCGCTCGGCACGGCCGTGGCGACGTACTACGTGTTCGAGCATTACCTGTCGGTCCTGCTGCCCCGCGGCCGCTGGACCGACTTCTAGGCGCGATTTCGTCCATGTACGACCTTCTCGCCGCCGGCATCGTCAACATTGCGCAGCTCAAGTACCTGGTGCCGCTGTTCTTCGGCACGCTCGCCGGCGTGATCGGCGGCGCGTTGCCCGGCGTGACGATCACCATGACCATCATCGTCGTGCTGCCGTTCACCTTCGGCCTCGATCCGCTGCAGGGCCTCGCCGCGATGACCGGCGTCTACGTCGGCGGCTCGGCGGGCGGCCTCGTTACGGCGGTGCTGCTCGGCATCCCGGGCACGCCGTCCGCCATCGCCACCACGTTCGACGGCAATCCGATGGCGCGCAAGGGCGAGCCCGGCCGCGCGATCTGGCTCGGCGTGTGGGCGTCGTTCTTCGGCGGCCTGCTGGGCGGCGTTTTCCTCATCGCGGCGACCGAGCCGCTCGCGAAGATCGCGCTCGAGTTCGGCCCGTGGGAGTTCTTCTCGCTCTTCGTGCTGGCGCTATCCATGGTGGCCGGCCTCGTCGAGGCCTCGCTCGTCAAAGGCCTGCTGTCGGGCTGCCTCGGCCTTGTCGTCACGGTCCTCGGCGCCGACCCGGTCATGGGCCAGGAGCGGCTTACGCTCGGCATCGATTTCATCAAGGGCGGCATCGACTTCCTGCCGGTGCTGATCGGCGTGTTCGCGTTTGCCCAGATCATGGGCGAGCTCGAACGCCCGGGGGGCGGCGCCGGCCTGCCGAGCGCCGTCTCGCAGGGCGCAGGGCTGGCCGTCTCGCATCTGAAGGTGATATGGGAGATCGTGTCGCGGCCGTTCCAGCTGCTGTGGTTTGCCTTCATCGGCGTGCTGATCGGCGTGCTGCCCGCCATCGGCGGCAGCGCGGCGAGCATGATGGCCTACGACCAGGCGAAAAAGATCTCGCGGCATCCCGAGCGCTTCGGCACCGGCACGCCGGAGGGCATCATCGCCTCTGAGTCGTCGAACAACGCGAACGTCGGCGGCTCGCTCGTCACCATCATGGCCTTCGGCATTCCGGGCGATGCCGTGACCGCCGTCATGC
>DATDCR010000290.1:0-4983 GCA_036524215.1 Burkholderiales bacterium | reverse complement strand
TTCCTTGACGCCCAGCACGCTCGCCACGGCCTGCGGCACGAGATTCGGATCGTGCAGCTTGGCGAGCTCGATGAGCCAGACGCCGTCGGGGAAGTCGTCGAGCAGGTCGGCGCCGGCCTGGATCGAAAGGCGGCTCTTGCCCATGCCGCCGAAGCCGAGCAGCGTGAGGAGGCGGAATTCCTCAATCAGCTTCTTGATCTCGGCGACCTCGTTCTCGCGGCCGATGAACGAGGTGAGCTGCTGCGGCAGGTTGTTCGGCGTCGCCTCGAGCGAGCGCAGGGCGGGGAATTGCTCGCGCAGCTTGGGGTGCACGAGCTGGTAGATGCGCTCGGGCGACGACAGGTCGCGCAGGCGCACGGCGCCGAGCTCGCGCAGCGCAGCCTGCGCTGGGAGCTGTTCACCGACCATGCTCGCCACGGCGTGCGAGACGAGCACCTGGCCGCCGTGCGCCGTGCTCATGATGCGAGCGGCGCGGTTGACCGCGGTGCCGTAGAAGTCGCCGTCGCGCGGCTCGTCGGCGCCGGCGTGCAGGCCGCAGCGGATCTGGAGCGGCACGCCGGCCGTGGCTTGCGGATCGGCGATGGCGAGCTGCAGCTCGAGCGTGGCGCTCAGCGCATCGCGCGGATCGTCGAACACGGCGTGCAGGCCGTCGCCGGTTTTCTTGACCACCACCCCGCGATGCTGCTCGACCGCCGAGCGCGCGATGGCATCGTGCCGTGCCAGCGCCGGGCGCATGCGCTCGGGACTCTCTTCCCACATCCGCGTGCTGCCTTCGATGTCGGTGAAGAGGTAGGTTCGAACGCCTGGGTGCTGGTGCAAGCGACTCCTCCGCTGACATACTGTACGGCAAATGTCTGCCGATCGCTTTGCACTCGTGACAGGGACCAGCTCAGGAATCGGCGCGGCGGTTGCCAAGAATCTCCTCAGCTCGGGCTGGCATGTCGTTGGAATCGCGAGGCGCAGCGTCGCGCTGGGCGAGAACTATGCACATCTGGCGCTCGACCTCGCCGACCTGGCGGCCGCCGTGCCGGCGATCGAGCGCGACGTCGGCAAGCGGCTCGGCGAGCGCGCATGGCAGCGCATCGGCCTCGTGAACAATGCCGCGGTCGGCCTGGCCGGGAGATTTCAGAACCTCGACGCGGCAAAGCTCGCGCGCTCGTTCGTCGTCAACAGCGCGATGCCGCTTTGGCTGATGGGCTTCGTCGCCAGGCGCCGGCCCGCCGATGCGCAGCTGCGCATCGTGAACATCTCTTCGGGCGCGGCGGTGCGCGCCTTCCCCGGCCTCTCGGCGTATTGCAGCAGCAAGGCGGCCTTGCACATGGCCGGCATGGCGGTTGCGGCGGAAGAGACGCCCGGCGTGGCCGTCTTCAGCTACCAGCCCGGCGTCGTCGACACCGAGATGCAGGTCGCGACGCGCTCGCATTCGCGCGAGGAGTTCCCGTGGGTCGATACCTTTCACCGCTTCCACGATGAAGGGATGCTGGCGCCGCCGGAATTACCGGCAGCCGACATAGTCAAATTCCTGGAAGCGGAGGGGGCACAGGGGTTTTCGGAAGGACGTCGCTCATGACGCAGCCGTACAAGGTGCGCAATATCCACGTGGTGGCGAAGGGGGCCGACGTGCTGGTCCGCGAGTACACGCTCGATCCCGGCGAAGCCATTCCCTGGCATCACCACAGCAAGATCTCGGACTACTACTACGGCCTCGACGGCACCGTGCTGATCGAGACGCGCTCGCCGGCGGAGCGCCACGAGCTCGCGGCGGGGCAATCGGCCAAGGTGACCCCGCCGACCGCGCATCACGTTTCGAATCCCGGGCGCGTGACGTGTCGCTTCCTGCTCGTGCAGGGCGGCGGCGTCTACGACTTCGTCAAGGAAGATTGAATTATCATGGCCGGCGAGCACTAGGAGGAGCGATGGGACCGGAAACGCAAGCTTTCCTTACGAACTGCTGGTACGTCGCGGCATGGGATTACGAGCTGATCGACGCAAGGCTGCTTCCGCGCACCATCCTCGAGAAGCCGGTGCTGCTCTATCGCGGCGACAGCGGGCGCGTCGTCGCGCTCGACAATCGCTGCTGCCACCGCGGCGCAAAGCTCTCGAACGGGCGTCGCGAAGGCGACGACATCCGCTGCATGTACCACGGGCTCAAGTTCGACCCGAGCGGCAAGTGCATCCAGATCCCCGGCCAGGACAACATCCCGCCCAAGCTCGGCGTGCGCAGCTATCCCGTGGTCGAGCGCGACCATCTCATCTGGATCTGGATGGGCGACGCGGCGCAGGCCGATCCGGCGAAGATCCTCGACTTCCCGTACCTGCGCGACCCGAACTGGCGCGGCAAGCCCGACTACATGCATTACAAGGCGAACTATCTCCTCATCGTCGACAACCTGAGCGATTTCGCGCACCTCGCCTTCGTGCATACGAAGACGCTGGGCGGCTCGGAGGAGTACGCCTACAAGTCGAAGCCTACCGCGATCGAGCGCCTCGACGACGGCTTTCGCGTCGAGCGCTGGCACATGAGCGCCGACGCGCCGCCGTTCCACAAGAAGGTCTCGCCCGAAGCGGGCAAGCTCGACCGGCGCAACATCGCCCGCATGTACGTGCCGGGCATCTTCTTCATGGAAACGCTTTTTTCACCGGCGGGAAGCGGGGCGGAGAAAGGCAACCTGCAGGGCGCGAAGCAATACCGCAACTGCCAGTTCTTCACGCCGGAGACGAGGAGCTCGACGCACTTCTTCTGGGACTACCTGCACGATTACGAGCTCGGCAATCCGAACATCGCGCTCTCGCTCAACAAGAGCATGATCGAGGGCTTCCTGGAGGACAAGTTCATCATCGAAGGGCAGCAGGAGGTGCTCGATGCCGATCCGGCCTTCAAGATGAACGCCATCGTGGCCGACGCTCCCCTGGCCCACTTCAGGAGGACTTTGGGCCGGCTCATCGATGCCGAGCGCCAGGCCTTCCAGCCGGTGGCCGCATGAGACCCGCGCTCGCGCTCGTCGTGCTGCTGCTGGGTGGTGGGTGCGCCAACCTGTGGGACATTCACGCCCCGCGCACCGTATCGGTCGGGCCGGGTGGCGGCGCCGTCACGGTCAACCACGGCGAGCGCCTGCGCATCGGGCTGGCGAGCGATGCGTCGGGCTATGAGTGGCGGCGCGTCGAGCCGCCGGTGATGATGGTGGTGATGGAAGGCCCGCCGGATGCGCAAGGCTTCAACTTCACGCCGGTGCGCAGCGGCGAGGAGAAGCTGCGCTTCGAGCATCGCCCGGCGAGCGGCGAAGGCACTGCCGACCGAGTCCTCTCCTACGACATCACGGTGCGCTGACCGAATTCGGGGTCAGGTTCGCAATTCATGCGCATCATCGCCATCGAGGAGCATTTCATCACCCCGCTGTACAAGGAGAAGGTCGGGGCGAACGAGTATCGCAACTTCTACCTCACGAGCCGCGGCCAGCAGATGGGCCACGACATCATGGAGCAGAACCTCGATATCGACGCGAAGCGCATCGGCCACATGGATGCCTGCGGCGTCGACCTGCAGGTGCTGTCCTTTGGCTCGCCGGGCTGCCAGGCGTTCGGCGCGGAAATCGCGATCCCGATGGCGCGCGACGCCAACGACCGCATGCACGACGCGGTGCAGAAGCATCCCACCCGCTTCGCGGCCTTCGCGGCGCTGCCCACCGCGGATCCGAAGGCGGCCGCCGACGAGCTCGAGCGCTGCGTGACGAAGCTCGGCTTCAAGGGCGCGATGATCCACAGCCACCAGCAGGGCGAGTTCCTCGACGCGAGGAAATACTGGGTGATGTGGGAGCGCGCCGAAAAGCTAGGCGTGCCCATTTACCTGCACCCGGCGCTGCCGCATCCCGAGGTGGTCAAGGCGTACTTCAGCGGCTATGAGGAGCTTGCGCGCGCGCCGTGGGGATTCGCCATCGATACGAGCTGCCATTTCCTGCGGCTCGTGTTCTCAGGCCTGTTCGATGCGTATCCGAAGCTGAAGATCGTTCTCGGCCACCTCGGCGAGATGCTCCCGTTCGCGATGCACCGCCTGAACGACCACAGCTGGGCGGCGGCGAAGCGGCGCGGCCTGAAGAAGCAGCCGATCGAGTACCTGCGCGACAACATGGTGGTGACGACGAGCGGCAACTGGTTCGAGCCGGCCTTCGTCTGCACGCTGCTCGCGCTCGGCGCCGACAACATCCTCTTCGCGATCGACTGGCCTTACGAGTCGAACAAGAGCGGCATGGAATTCTTCCGCAAGCTCTCGATCAGCGACGGCGACCGCGAGAAGATCGCGCATCTCAACGCCGAGCGGCTGCTGAAGCTCTGAGGTCTAGGCGGGCGGCAGCCGGGCCTGGCCCGTGCATCGGCCAGACGCCAGGTCGATCTTTGCAAGGTGATCGCCTACGGAGCAGGCCACCCAGGCACCCTGCGGTGTGAATGCGGTATGCGACGATCCCGGGCCCACGGTGATGCGAGCGAGCTCGGTGAATTTCGTCGCGTCGAATAAGCGCATCGCGTCCGAACAGAACCCGGTGGCGATGACGTGGCGCCCGTCGGGCGAGACGTCGATGCCATGCGCGTAAGGTTCGGTGGGCACGAGGGCGCGCCGCGCGAGCGTCGCCGCGTCGAAGACCGCCAGCGTGTCTTCGAAGAAATTGCCGACGTAGACGAAGCGCCCATCGGGCGAGAGGTCGATCGCGTGCGCCCAGCCGCCGCTTGGCGCCTGTGCGAGCCGTTCCCCGTCGGTCGAAACGCAGCTCAGCGTGCCGTCCCAGCTGTTGGCGCTGTAGACCCGCTCGCCATGGATGGCGAGATGCGAAGGTCCGTCGCCGACGGCGATCCTGCCGACCATGGCGCCGTCCGAGAGCCGCAGCTTCACGATCGCGCTCTCGCCGGCGCACGGGACGAAGAGGTGCGCGCCCGCACGGTCGAGACATGGATCGTGCGGCGCCACGCCGACCGGAAAGCTCTTGCTGCGAT
>DATDCR010000289.1:0-2280 GCA_036524215.1 Burkholderiales bacterium | reverse complement strand
AAAACACGGCCCATCCCGAAGGGCAGAGCCGTCGACGCGCAAGCGCTCGACGACGTTCGGAGAATCCTCGGCGACGCGCCGCGGCAGCGCGATCTGCTGATCGAGCATCTGCACAAGCTCAACGACCACTACGCCCACCTGCCTGCCGCGCAACTCGCGGCGCTGGCGCAGGAGATGCGCCTGCCGCTCGCGGAGGTTTACGAAGTGGCGACCTTCTACCATCACTTCGAGGTAGTGAAGGAAGGGGAGACGCCGCCGCCGGCGCTCACCGTTCGCGTCTGCGACTCCATCGCCTGCGAGCTCGCGGGCGCCAAAGAGCTCTTGAAGATGCAATTCGGTCCCGGCGTGCGGGTGATCCCGGCGCCTTGCGTCGGCCGCTGCGAAGCCGCGCCGGTGGCCGTGGTGGGACAAAATCCCGTGGGCAACGCGACGCCGGAAAGCGTGCGCGCCGCAGTGGCGAAGAAAGACCACGCGTGCGCGGTGGCGCCTTACCTTGGCTACGAGCAGTACCGCAAGGCCGGCGGCTACAAGCTCATCGCCGACTGCCTCGCCGGCAAGCATCAACGCGAGGACATCACCAAGATCATGGAGGATTCCGGCCTGCGGGGCCTGGGCGGCGCCGGATTCCCCGCCGGGCGCAAGTGGCGCATCGTCGCGGCCGAGCCGGCGCCGCGCGTGATGGCGGTGAACATCGACGAAGGCGAGCCCGGCACCTTCAAGGATCGCTGGTACCTGGAGCGCGATCCGCACCGTTTCCTCGAGGGCATGCTGGTCGCCGCCTGGTGCGCCGGCGTCGGCGAGATCTGGATCTACCTGCGCGATGAATATGCCGGCTGCCGTGCCATCCTCGAGAAGGAGCTGGCGGCCCTGAAGAAGAGGCAGCCGTGTGCGTTGCCGCCGATCCATCTGCGGCGTGGCGCCGGGGCCTACATCTGTGGCGAAGAGTCCGCGATGATCGAGTCGATCGAGGGCAAGCGCGGCATGCCGCGCCTGCGCCCGCCTTATGTCGCGCAGGTCGGGCTTTTCGGCCGGCCGACGCTCGAGCACAACATGGAGACGGTCTACTGGGTGCGCGAGATCGTCGAAAAGGGCGCGCCATGGTTCGCGTCGCAGGGCCGCCAGGGCCGCAAAGGCCTGCGCTCGTTCTCGGTATCGGGTCGCGTGAAGAAGCCCGGCGTGCACCTTGCGCCCGCTGGAATCACCCTTAATGAATTGATCAAGGAATATTGCGGTGGCATGCTCGACGGCCACGAGCTGTACGCCTACCTTCCGGGCGGCGCTTCGGGCGGCATCCTGCCGGCTTCAAAAGCCGATCTGCCGCTCGACTTCGACACCCTGCAGCCCCACGGCTGCTTCATCGGCTCGGCGGCGGTGGTCGTGCTCTCGAAGAAGGACAAGGCGGCCGCGGCCGCCCTAAACCTGATGAGGTTTTTCCACGACGAGTCCTGCGGCAAGTGCACGCCGTGTCGCGTCGGCACCGGGAAGGCGGTCACGTTGATGAAGGAACGGCGGTGGAACCAGCCGCTCCTCAAGGAACTCTCACAGACCATGATGGACGCCTCGATTTGCGGCCTCGGCCAGGCCGCGCCCAATCCCGCGCTGAGCGTCATGAGGTATTTCCCGGAGGAGGTGCAGTAGATGGAACGCGTGACGACGACGCAGCTCGCCATGATGCCGATCGAGTTCAAGCTGAACGGCCAGACGGTGGTCGGGCGGCCCGACGAGCCGATCATCCGTACCGCTAAGCAGCACGGCATCGACATCCCGCATCTTTGCCACGGCGGCAACCAGCGCTCGGATGGCAACTGCCGTGCCTGCGTGGTGGAGGTCAAGGGCGAGCGCACGCTGGCGCCTTCCTGCTGCCGCTATCCGACCGCCGGCATGGAGGTGACGACCGACTCGCCGCGCGCGCTCGCCTCGCAGAAGATGGTGCTCGAGCTCCTGCTCTCCGACATGCCCGAGCAGGACTACACGCTCGACAACAAGGTCAGGCAATGGGCGGGCAGGCTTGGCGTCGGCAAGCCCCGCTTCGCCAGGCGCGAGCAGCCCAGGCCCGACCCGTCGCATCCCGCGATGGCGGTGAACCTCGATGCCTGCATCCAGTGCACGCGCTGCGTGCGCGCCTGCCGCGAGGTGCAGGTGAACGACGTCATCGGCTATGCGTATCGCGGCGATCATTCCGTGCCGGTGTTCGACTTCGACGACCCGATGGGCGAATCGACCTGCGTCGCCTGCGGCGAATGCGTGCAGGCCTGCCCGACCGGCGCGCTGATGCCGGCG
>DATDCR010000288.1:0-17208 GCA_036524215.1 Burkholderiales bacterium | reverse complement strand
AAAGCCTCGACGACATCCTGTGGGACATCGATCAGGCGCTCAATGAGGCCGCAAAGGCATGATCAGCTACCAGATCATCGAGCACGGCAGGCCGCTGCAGAAGGTGGTGTCCGAAACGCCGAAGCCGCAAGGCAGCGAAGTGCTGCTGCGCGTGACGCGCGCCGGCGTTTGCCATTCTGACCTGCATATCTGGGACGGCTACTTCGATCTCGGCGGCGGCAAGCGCTTCTACGTGAAGGAGCGCGGTTGCGTGCCGCCCTTCACGCTCGGCCACGAGCCCCTCGGCATCGTCGAGGCCGTCGGTCCGCGCGCGCGAGGCGTCAAGCTCGGGCAGAAGCGCCTGGTGTATCCGTGGATCGGCTGCGGCAAGTGCGCGGTCTGCAGGGCCGGGCAGGACAACTACTGTGTCTCGGGGTCGCGCTTCCTCGGCGTGAACCGCGCCGGCGCCTATGCCACGCACGTGCTCGTGCCCGATCCGAAGTACCTGGTGGACGCGAGCGGAATCGACGACGCCTTTGCCGCGACGCTCGCCTGCTCCGCGCTCACCGCCTACAGCGCAGCGGCAAAGCTTCCTCCGCTCGCGGCCAAGGACGAAGTCGCCGTGCTCGGCTGTGGCGGCCTCGGCCTCATCGCCATCTCCATCCTGAGGGCGAACGGCGCGAAGAATATCGTGGCCTGCGACATCGATGACGAAAAGCTCGCGACGGCGGCCAAGCTCGGCGCCAAGCGGCGCGTGAATACGCGAGCCGCGGATGCGGCCGAGCAGCTTCGCGGCCTGGCCGGCGCGCTCGACTTCGTCGGCAGCGCGGCGACGGCGGCGCTCGGCATCGGCGCGCTGCGCAAAGGCGGCCGCTACGTCATTTGCGGCCTGTTCGGCGGCGAGCTCGTCCACCCGCTGCCGCCGATTGCCCAGCGCGCGATCGGCATCATCGGCTCCTACGTCGGCAACCCGCAGGAGCTGCGCGAGGTCGTGGCGCTGGCGAAGAAGCGCAAGCTGAGGCCCCTGCCCGTGGAAACGCGGCCCGCTTCGCAGGCCAACGCCGCGCTCGAGGACCTCAAGGCGGGTCGCGTCGTGGGCCGGGTCGTGCTCGATTTCGAAACGCTCGACGTGTGAGCGAGCCGGATCGCACGACCAGGATCACGCGCGCGCAGCGCGACGCGTCGGCGCGGGGCCAGCCGGCCGCGAACGCGCGCTTTGTGTGGCCCTCACCGCCGTACTACGACTTCAGCGAGACCGTTCCCGCGGCCGGAGAGGAATGCGTGCTGACTCGTGTCGACGGCACAAAGGCGAGCGGGCTGCTCGAGACCTTCCTGCCGGAGTACGAGGTGCTGAAGCTGCAGCCGCCGAAGGCGAAGGACGCGGCCACGATCGGATTTTCCGAGCTGCTCAGCGTCATGCTGTCCCGGCCAGTCGGCCTGCAAAGCCAGAACATGCCGGCCAGCAGCGCCGTGTTCTCGCCTTCGGAGCGCCAGCCGTTCGAGCTGCGGCTCATCAATGGCAGCACGCTCCAGGGCGAGACCGTCGGCCATGTACGCGCGCTGTGCGGGGTGTTCCTCTACCTGCCGGCGCCGGAGGGCCGCATCGTGCGTTGCTTCGTCCCGTCACACGCGGCGCAGGACCTGCGCATCGGCAAGCCGGTGGGCGAGCTGCTGGTCGAAGAGCGGCTCGCGGCGCCGGAGACCATTAGCCAGGCGCTCGAAAAGCAGAAGCACCTGCGTGCGCGACGGCTGGGCGAGTACCTTACGGCAAACCAGATCGTGTCGCAGGAGCAGCTCGCTGCTGCGCTCGCCCATCAGAAGACGCAGCCGGTGCAGAAGCTTGGCGAGACACTGGTCGAGCTCGGTTTTCTCACCAAGGCCGAGCTGCATGAAGCGCTGACCATCGGCACGCGCGACCGCACCGTCCCGCTCGGCCAGATCCTGGTCGACATGGGCATGCTCGACACGAATCTGATGCACAGCGTGATGGCGAAGAAGCTCGGCGTACCCTTCGTCAACCTGCGCGAGTTCCATCCCGCCAGCGAGGCGCTGAAGCGCATTCCTGCCGCCGTCGCCCAGCGCTACCAGGTCCTGCCGCTCGCCGAGATCGACAACACCCTGGTGGTGGCGGTCGACGACCCGACCAACATGGAGCGCATGGAGGAAGTGCGCTTCGTCGCGGGAAGCAAGCTGATGCCGGTCATGGCGCCGGCGGCCGACATCCGGCGCGCGATCGAGACCGCGTACGCGCGCGAGCGCGAATTCGAGGCCGCGATCGCGCGCGCCGACAACGACGTGGGCGCGGAGCAGCTCGCGCTGCGCCTGTCGAGCGAGAGCGCGGCCGACGAGGCGACCGAGCAGCAGAACGCGACTGCCGACAGCACGCTCGTCAAGCTGGTCAACAAGATCATCCTCGACGCGGTCGAGCAGAAGGCCTCCGACATCCATGTCGAGGCGAACCCCGGCGGAAAGGACCTGCGCGTGCGCTTCCGCAAGGACGGCGTGCTGGTCAACTACCTCGAGATTCCGGCGCGGTTTCGCAGCGCCGTAATCTCGCGGCTCAAGGTGATGAGTCAGCTCGATATCGCCGAGCGTCGCAAGCCGCAGGACGGCAAGATCAGCTTCAAGCGCTTCGGTCCACTGGACGTCGAGCTGCGCATCGCCACCATTCCGACCGCCAACGGCCTGGAGGACGTGGTCATGCGCCTGCTCGCGACGGCGACGCCCCGGCCGATCGACGAGCTCGGCTTCGACGCCGACGCGGTGCGCAGGCTCAAGCGCCTGATCTCGCGACCGCACGGCCTGTTCCTCGTCTGCGGCCCGACGGGGTCGGGCAAGACCACCACGCTGCATTCCCTGCTCGCCTTCATCAACACGCCGGCGGTGAAGATCTGGACGGCCGAAGACCCGATCGAGATCGTCCAGTCCGGCCTGCGGCAGGTGCAGATGCAGCCGAAGATCGGCTGGACCTTCGCCGCCGCCCTGCGCAGCTTCATGCGCGCCGATCCGGACGTCATCATGGTCGGAGAGATGCGCGATGCCGAGACCGCGCAGATCGGCATCCAGGCTTCGCTCACCGGCCACCTGGTGCTCTCCACGCTGCATACCAATAACGCGCCCGAGAGCGTGGTGCGCCTGCTCGACCTGGGCACGGACCCGTTCAACTTCGCCGATGCGCTGCTCGGCGTGCTGTCGCAGCGCCTGGTGCGCAAGCTGTGCACGCAATGCCGTGTCCGGCACGAGCCGAGCGTGAAGGAGATGGAGGAGCTCGCCGCGGAGTCCTGCGGCGAGAACGACGCGCAGGCGGAGAAGCTTCTGCGCAAATGGCGCCAGGCAGGCGTCAACCTGTTCCTCCCCAAGGGGTGCAAGGAGTGCGACCGCACGGGCTACAAAGGGAGGATCCCGGTGTTCGAATTCATGACGGCCGACGCCGCGGTGAAGCGTCTCATCCAGACGCGGGCGCCGGTCGCCGAGATCGCGGCCGCGGCCGTGGAAAGCGGCATGCGCACGCTCAAGCAGGACGCCATCGACAAGGTCATCAAGGGGTATACGGACATGCAGCAGGTGCGCACGGTATGACGCCGTTTTCCTGGAACAATCCCTACGCGTGGCCGCGCAAGCCTTTGCTCGCTGCCAACGTGGTGGCGACGTCGCAGCCGCTGGCGGCGCAGGCGGGGCTGCAGATGCTCGCGCAGGGCGGCAATGCCGTCGATGCGATCCTCGCCACCGCCATCACGCTCACGCTGGTCGAGCCGGTCTCGAACGGCATCGGCTCCGATGCTTATGCGATCGTGTGGGACGGTCGCCGCCTGCACGGGTTGAACGCTTCCGGGCGCTCGCCGCAAGCCTGGACCCCGGACTACTTCAAGGATCGCAAAGCGATGCCGGTGCGCGGCTGGAACAGCGTGAGCGTGCCCGGATGCGTAGGCGCGTGGACAGAGCTGCATGCGCGATTCGGCAAGCTGCCGTTCCGCAAGCTTTTCGAGCGCGCCATCGAATACGGCCGCGCGGGCTTTCTCGTCTCGCCGACCATCGCGGGCCAGTGGGACAAGCAGGTTGCCGAGCTGAAGGAGCAGCCCGGCTTCGCCAAGTATTTCCTGCCCGGCGGCCGCGCGCCGAGGGCTGGCGAGCGCTTCCGCTTTCCGGCGCACGCGAAAGCGCTGGAGGCCATTGCTTCCAGCAAGGGAAAGGCGTTCTACCGCGGCGACTATGCGGAGCGGCTCGAAGCGCATGCGCGCAGGCACGGCGGCGCAATGAAGGCGTCCGATCTGGCGGCCAACACGCCCGATTGGGTGAAGCCGCTCGAGATGGATTACCGCGGCTACACGTTGCACGAGATCCCGCCCAACGGCCAGGGCATCGTCGCGCTCATCGCGCTCGGCATCCTCGAGCATTTCGACCTGCGCTCGCATCCGGTCGACGGCGCCGACAGCGTGCACCTGCAGATCGAGGCGATGAAGCTCGCTTTCGCCGATGCGCGCCGCTACGTCGCCGATATCGACGCCATGGTCGAGGTGAAGCCGCACGCGCTGCTCGACAAGGGGTATCTGCGCGAACGGGCAAAGCTGATCGACCTGAAGCGCGCCCAGGATTTCAACCACGGCACGCCAGGGAAAGGCGGCACCGTGTACCTCACGGCCGCGGATGCGACGGGCATGATGGTGTCGTTCATCCAGTCGAACTACATGGGCTTCGGCTCGGGCGTGGTGGTCGACGGCATTTCATTGCAGAACCGCGGCGCCACGTTCGTCCTGCAGACGGACCATCCGAACCGTGTGGGGCCGCGCAAGCGCCCGTACCAGACCATCATTCCCGGCTTCGTCACGCGGCAGGGCAAGCCGGTGATGAGCTTCGGCGTGATGGGCGGCACCATGCAGCCGCAGGGCCACGCGCAGGTCCTTGTCCGCATTGCCGACTACGGCCAGAGTCCGCAGGCGGCCTGCGACGGCCCGCGCTTCCGCATCGTCGAGCGCCTCGACGTGAGCGTCGAGGAGAACCGCTTCCCGCCGGCGACGCTCGACGAGCTGCAGCGCCGGGGACACCGCATCGTGACGGTGGACGATTACAACCAGTTCGGCAGCGCGCAGATGGCGTGGAAGCTCGACGGCGGCTATTTCACCGCCAGCGATCCGCGCCGCGATGGACAGGCGGTGGGCTTCTGATGCTGAAGATCTGGGGCCGCAACAATTCGGTCAACGTCAAGAAGGCGCTGTGGGCGGCCGAGGAGCTCGGCCTCGCCTACGAGCGCATCGACGCCGGGCTGCAGTTCGGCGTGAACGACACGCCGCAATACCGGCGCATGAACCCGACCGGCCTCGTGCCCACCATCGAGGAGGACGGCTTCACGCTCTGGGAATCGCACAGCATCGTGCGCTACCTGGCGGCAAAGCATGGCGGCGGCTCGCTCTGGCCCCTGGATCCGCAAGCGCGCGCCGACGCCGATCGCTGGATGGACTGGACGCACAGCTTCTCGCGCGAGTTCCAGCGCCCCGTCTTCTGGCCGCTGGTACGTACCCCGCCGGAGAAGCGCGATGCGAAGGCGATCGCCGAGGCGGTGCGCAAGTGCGGCGAGATGCTCGCCGTGCCCGAGCAGACCCTGAAGGAAAACGCCTACCTGGGCGGCGCGGGCTTCACGATGGGCGACATCCCGCTCGGCTGCCACGTGCAGCTCTGGATGCGCCTGCCGATCGAGCGACCGCGGCTGCCGGGGCTCGAAGCCTGGTTCGCTCGCCTGTGCGGGCGGCCGGCCTATCGCAAGGTGGTCGACCTGCCGCTCAGCTGAACGGCTTACTTGCTGCGGGCGAGAACCGCGTCGCGCTTCGAGCGGCCGGTCGCAGCAAGCTCCCGGGCCCGCTCGTAGAAATCGTCGAGGTTGCCCGATTGCGCGAGCAGCCGCTCAAACGCCGGGACCAGCTCGTTGTAGAGCGCGATCGAGACGAGGAACGCGTTGTTCGGCTGCGCCGGCACGATGCCGGGGAACGCCGCACGCAGCCGCTCGAATTCGCCGCGCTTTTGCTCGAGCATCGCCTGCGGCGAAAGGTCCATCGCGTAGAGAACCTTCAGCCGCTCGCGCGTTTCCTTGACCCGGGCGGCGAGCTCGCGCTTGCGCGCCTGCGCGGCCTGGAAGGCGGCGAGCTCGGTACTGCGCGTCTGTGATTCAAGCCAGCGCCGCACGCCTTCTTCCTCGACCACCACGGCAAACGATTCGTTGAAGGTCGTGTCGTTTCGCGCGTAGACCACCTGGTGGGCGAGCTCGTGAAACACGAGGCGCGCGACCTGCGCCTCCGGGTAGCGGATGAACGTGGAAAGCAGCGGATCGTCGAACCAGCCGAGCGTCGAGTAGGCGAGCACGCCGCCGACGTAGACGTCGTAGCCCTCGGCACGCAGCTTCTCCGCATGCCGCTGGGCCTCGGGCTCGGAGAAGAAGCCGCGGTAGGCGACGCAGCCGGTGAAGGGGAAGCACTCCGCCTTCGGGTCGACCGAGAAGCGCGGGGCCGCGAACACGTTCCAGACGGCGAAGCGGCGCCCGAGCTCGGCGTACGAGGTATAGCTGCCGTTATCCGGCAAATGCAGCTCGCGCGAAGCAAACTCCCGGATGCGCCGCGCCGTTTCCAGGCGCTCCTTCAGGTCCGGTGGCGTGCCAGGATCCGCGAGCCACGACTCGATCGGCCGCGCCGCGGCAAGGAGGTGGAAATGCCCTCCGATTGCCTGTCCGTAATAGGAAAGCGACTCGCAGCCGGCGCATAGGAGGAGCGCGATCGCCGCGAAGAAGATCCTCATGCGAAACGCCCTGTTCGCAGGAACCGCTCGACCAGCGTAGCGACGTGCCCTGACACCGCGAGCATGCTATGGGCCTCGCGAACGAGGACGTACTCGCCGGCGCCATCGATCTTCGTCTCTTCGACGCACACCACGCCGTCATTGGCGCCAGGAAGCGCGCCGAGCGCGCGACCCAGGCCCATGGGTAGCGTGCCGGCAATCACGCCCAGCGCTTCTTTGCGTTCCCATCGCGCATCCTGCGCCACCCAGCGGTCGCGGCACGCGCCCAGCAGCCAGCGGCCGAGCGCAGCCGAGCCGAGGCGCCGGCCGGCGAAGCAGCCTCGCACCGGCGCGCCCAGCAGCACGACGCGCCCCGCCGCAACGTCGCGGTGGCGCGTGAGCATGTCGTACACCAGCACGCCGCCCAGGCTGTGGCCGACGAAATGCGCGGCCCGGCCATGGATGAAGCGCGCGAGCCGCTCGATATTGCTTTCGAGCGGGGCTCGCCCCTCGTAAGCGAAGCTTCGCGTGCGATAACCGGCGCGCGAAAGCCGTAAAGCGATGAGCGCCATGGCGGCGGCCGGCATCCAGAGGCCCGGCACGAGCACGACTTCGTTCGTCACTTCGCTTTCGCCTTGCGCACGGCCTCGAGAAGCGCCTGCGCGCGATAAAGGATCGGGTAGTCGACCATCTGGCCGTCGACCTGGATCGCGCCGGCGCCGCGGCTTTCCGCCTCGCGAAAAGCCGCCACAATGCGCTCGGCGGCGGCCACCTCTTCCGCGCCAGGGGTGTAAGCCGCATTCACCGGCTCGATCTGATCCGGATGTACGCAACAGCGCCCCTGAAAGCCGCCGCGGCGGCTGCGCTCGAGCGCGGCGGAAAAGGCACGCGGCTCCTTGAAGTGGAACCACGGACTGTCGATCGGGTTCTCGAGGCCGGCCGCGCGCGAAGACAGCACGATACGCGCACGGGCATCGGCGAGCTCGTCTTCGACCAGCGTGGGCAGAAGACCGACGTCGTGCGCATAGTCGGCCGCCCCGAAAGCGAGACGTTTCACTCGCCACGGCGCGCTGTAGGGTCTCAGGCTGCGCGCCTGCACGATGCGGTCGACGCGCTGCACGCCGGTCGCCGTTTCGATCTGCGGCATGAGGTCGAGCGAGGCTTCCGGCATGCCGCGCTCGCGCTCCAGATTGGTCAGCAGCCAGTCGATGGCGTGCAGCTCGGCCGCGCTCTCGATCTTGGGTATTACGACGCCGTCGATGCCGCGACGGACGGTTTCCACGAGATCGCCATAGCAATAAGGCGTGGAAGGCGCGTTGACGCGCACGTAGAGGAGGCAGCGGCGCGGCCGCTCGAGCGCCTCGGTGATGCGCTTGCGGCTCGCCGCCTTGTCGGAAGGTGCGACGGAATCCTCGAGGTCGAGGATCACCGCATCGGCGCCAAGCGTAAGCGCCTTCTCCACGCGCCGCGCGACGTTGGCCGGGGTAAAGAGAAAAGATCGGATCACTTGAGGATTTGCCGCTCCGTCCAGTTAACGAATGGCGACACCGCGCGTCCGCGGGCAAGCGGTTCCGGCCAAACGGGCACCGGCCTGCCCCGGATGATCTGCGTCACCGGCGGCCTCATGCCGGCTTGAGCGCCATTTTGCCGGTCGAGGCGGAAGCTGCCGAGCACGGTGTCGACCTCCAGGTCGGCGAGCGCGCCCCGCAGCTTGTCCGTGTCGACAGATCCGGCGCGCGTTGCCGCCGCTGCCAGGACCGTGCCGGCCGCATAGGCAGCCGCGGCGGCGGCGCTCGGCGGGGTGGACCATCGCGCCTTGAACGCTTCGACGAAGGCCGCGTTTACCGGCGTCGCGAAGCGCTCGTCGTATTCCTGCGAGCCGAGGATAAATTCCGCGTCCTGTCCGACCAGCTTGGCGAACCTTGGATCGGGACTGCTGCGCGCGTAGAACAGGCGCGGCACGAAGCCCTGGCGCTTCAAGGTCTTCACCATGTCCGCCGCGTCGCGCACTTCCCCGAATGCGATCCAGGCGTCGGCCTGCACCGCCATGGCATCGTAAAGCTGCGGCATGAAGTCGGCGACGGAGCCGGAATAGATCTCGAGCGAGACATGGTCGAAGCCCAAGGCACGCGCCTTGGCCTGCGTCGCCTCCGCCATTTCGCGCGAGGCCGGATCATCGCGCCCAAGGATGAAGAGGGATTGGGCGCCGGAGGCCCTCGCGAGGCTAAGCACGCCGTCGCCATAGGCGGCGTACGGCGGCGCCACCTGGAAAACGTAGCGCGACGCGCGACGCTGGATGAGGCCCGAGGGTCCTGCGGCATTGAGCATCACGCGGCGTGCGCGTTCGGCCTCCGCAGCGGCGACCAGCGTCGCCGCCGAGCCGTATGGCCCGACGAGCACCTGCGCGCCGCCCTCGATGAGCGCGGCAGTGAGGCGCCCGGCCTTGGCGCCTTCCGAGCCGTCGTCTTCGACGCGCAGCTCGACCGGGCGCCCGAGCAATCCGCCCGCCTTGTTGACCTGCTCGCTCCAGAGGACGAGGCCCTTGCGATACTCGCTGCCCGCGGCGGCGTGTGCGCCGGTTTGCGAGGCCACGGCGCCGACGACGATGGCGTCAGGCTGCGCGAAAGCGTGGGACGTGCACGCCGCAAGGAGAAGCGCGGCGAAGCGGCACTTCCTTTGCCAGGCAGACCATAAGAGAATCCGGGGCCTCAATGGAGCTTCACAAGTTGCTGGGCGACATTGTAGGCGCCGCCAATGTCCTCACGGACGCGCACGACACCCGGCCCTACTTCACCGATTGGCGGCGCCAGTATTCGGCCGGCGCCGAAGCCGTCGTTCGCCCCGGCAGCACCGCCGAAGTAGCCGCCGTCGTGAAGGCTTGCGCCGAGCAAGGCGTGGCGATGGTGCCGCAGGGCGGCAACACCGGCCTCGTAGGCGGGTCGGTGCCCACGGGCGAGCGGCGCGAAGTGGTGCTGGCCCTTGGCCGCATGAACCGCATCCGCGATCTCGACCCGCTGAACGACACGATGACCGTCGAAGCCGGCTGCGTGCTCGCCAACATCCAGCGCGCCGCCGACGAGGCCGGCCGCCTCTTCCCGCTCTCGCTCGCGGCCGAAGGCAGCTGCCAGATCGGCGGCAACCTTTCCACCAACGCCGGCGGCATCAACGTCCTGCGCTACGGCACGGCGCGCGAGCAGGTGCTCGGACTCGAGGTGGTGCTGCCCGATGGGCGCGTCTGGAACGGGCTGCGGGGACTGCGCAAGGACAACACCGGCTACGACCTGAAGCAGCTCTTCCTCGGCGCCGAAGGCACGCTCGGCATCATTACGGCCGCGGTGCTGCGCCTTTATCCGCGGCCGACGGCGAGCGTCACGATGTGGATTGCGCTGCAGCGCCCGGCCGACGCGATCGCGCTCCTTGCGCTCCTGCACGAGCGGCTCGGCGACCGCCTGAGCGCCTTCGAGCTCCTTTCGCGCCATTGCGTGGAAGCGGTCATGCAGCACACGCCCGGCACGCAGGATCCTTTGGCCCGGCCGCATCGCTGGTACGTGCTGTGCGAGGTCGCGGACAACGGCGAAGAGCAGGCGCTGCGCGAGCGCGTCGAGAAGGCGCTGCTCGACTGCACGGAGCGCGGGGCGCTGGTCGACGCGGCCATCGCGCAGAGCGTCGAGCAGGCTCGCGCCTTGTGGCGCATCCGCGAAACCGTCCCGGAGGCGCAGTTCACGAACGTCAAGCACGACATTTCGGTCCCGGTGTCGAAGACCGCCGAATTCATCGAGCGCGCCGACGAGCGCCTGGCGCAGCGGTTCAAGCAGCTTCGCGTGTACGCGTTCGGCCATGTCGGCGACGGCAACATTCATTACAACGTCGGTCCCGAGTCGCTGGTGGCCGAGCGGGCAACGGTCAACCGCATCGTGTACGACACCGTAGCCGAGCTTGGCGGATCGATCTCCGCGGAGCACGGCCTCGGCCAGTTGAAGCGCGAGGAAGTGCGCAGCCACAAGGACCCGCTCGAGCTCGAGCTGATGCTCGCGCTCAAGCGCACGCTCGACCCGAAAGGGCTGATGAATCCCGGCAAGGTCCTCTAGCGCTCGCGCGTCAGCGTGAGTGCCTGCACACCCTTCTGCGAGGTTAGCGCTCCCTCGATGCGGCCCCCGAGGACCCGACCGTTGAAGCGGCCTTCGGGCGATTGCCAGGCGACCTCGGCGCCGGAAAGCGTCGCGGTTTTCGCGCCTTCCACCTCGATCTCCTGGTAGTTCTGCTCGATGCGCACGCGCCGGCCGTCGGGCACGCGCCATGTCCCGCGCACGTCGGCGGGCACGATCCACAGGCGTAGCGTGCTTTCATCGCCCTGACCGGGGTGCGGCTGCGTGACCGTGATGGATTGCGTGCGGTCCGGCCGCCAACCTGCCATGCCGAACGCATGCGAAACGATGCGCGTGCCGGGTTTGAGGGCGTCGACGAATATCGGCTGCAGCTTGCCGATGAGATCCGGCAGCAGGTACACGGTCACCACCGTCGCCGACGAGAAATCCGTGGTGAGGACGTCGCCCTGCACGAACTTCACGCGATCTGCAACGCCCGCGCGGCGCGCATTCTCACGCGATGTGCGGACGAGATCGGCGTCGAGCTCGATGCCCAAGCCGCGCGCGCCGTACTTGCGCGCCGCCGTGATGACGATGCGCCCGTCCCCAGAGCCGAGGTCGACGACGTAATCGTCGGCCTTGGTCGCGGCGAGATCGAGCATGCGCTCCACCACGTCGCCCGGTGTGGTGATGAAGGGCACCTGCCAATCGTTCTCATCCGCGCCGGCCGGCAGGGCGCACAACGCTAGCAACAGGAAGGCGAGGACGCGCACGGAGGGAAATCTAGCGCAAAAAAAAGCCCGGCCTGAGCCGGGCTTCATTGCTTGGCCGATGCTTACTTCTTGTCGTCGGCCTTCGCCTTGGCCTTGGCCTTGGCTTTCTTCGCCTTGGCCTTTTTCTCGGTCTTGGCGGTCGTCTTGTCGCTCTTCGCCGGGGTGGCGGGCTCGGCCTTTTGCGTCGCTACGCCGGTTTGGCCCTTGGGGGCGGCCGGCTCGGCCTTCTGCGCCTGGGCAAACGCGGTGAGCGCGAACGCCGAGGCGACCAACGTCACAAGCAGCTTCTTCAGCATGGGGAGTCTCCTGTCTTTGGAATGAATGATCCGATCCGGATCTCCTAGCCAAAACGCGCCAGGCCTGGCGCGGTTGACAACGGCGGCGAGGCGCCTTGGGCATAATCGCTGCCGTCCAATGGAGCTGGAAGACTTCGTCGCCGGCCTGCCCACGGGCGAGCTGTGGGTTTTCGGCTACGGCTCGCTGATGTGGTCGCCGTGCTTCTCGTACAGCGAAAAGCGCCTGGCGCGAGTCCACGGCTATCACCGGGCGCTTTGCATCCTTTCGACCCGCTACCGCGGTACGCAGCGAAAGCCGGGGCTCGTCATGGGCCTGTGCCGGGGCGGCTCTTGCTGGGGAATGGCGTTCCGCATAGCGGACCGGGCCGTAAAGCGCGGCCTGGTCCGCCTGTGGTCGCGCGAGATGCCGCGCCGGGTCTACGAACCGCGTCTCGTGCCGCTGCGGCTACCGGGCAGGCGCCGAATCCGCGCCCTCGCCTTCGTGGCCGATCCGCGCCACCCCGCCTACATGCGCGAGCTCGACCTCCACGGCCGGGCGCGCCTGGTCGCGCAGGGCATCGGCCAGCGCGGGCCGTGCGTCGACTACATCCGCCAGACCCTCGACCATATGCGCGAGCTGGGCGTGCGCGACCCCCACCTGGAGCGGGTGCTGGATGCGGCGCTCAAGCTGAAACAGCGCTCACGGCGCCGCGCATCCTCTCCAAGGCCTGCTCGAGACGCTGGCGCTGGGTCCCGAAGTTGAGGCGCACGAAGCCCGGCGCGCCGAACTGCGTGCCGGGCGAAAGCGCCACGCCGTGCCTGAGAAAGAGCTCCTGCGCGTCTGCGCCGGCGAGCCGGCGGCAATCGATCCACGCCAGGTAAGTCGCCTCGATGTGCGTCGCTACGAGCGGCGCCATTCGCTGCGCAATCTGCGCTTCCACGAGGTCGCGATTGGCGCGCAAGTAGTCGAGCTGCGCGGCGAGCCATTCCTGGCCGTCGCGCAACGCGGCCAGCGTCGCGGCATAGCCGAAGACCGACGGTGAAGGCAGGACATGCGCCCGCATGTCGGCCGACATCGCTTCGCGCAGGCGCGCATCTTCGACGACCGCCCACGCGCATCCCGCAGCCGGAAAGTTGAACGCCTTGTTGGCCGACATCAAGGTCACCGTGCGCCGCGAGATTTCGGGCGCCAGGCTGGCGATCGGCACGTGGCGCGCGCCCGGTTCGAGCACCAGGTCGCAATGAATTTCGTCGGAGACGATCGTGCAGCCCTCCGTGAGCTGTGCGAGCTGCAACAGCTCTTCACGCCGGAAGACCGTGCCGCCGGGGTTCTGCGGGTTGCAGAGATAGAGCAATCGCGTGCGCGGCGTGCGCGCCGCACGCAGCGCGTCGAGGTCGAATATCCAGCGATCGCGCTCCAGGACGAGCGCAACCGCGGTATGCGCACGCGGCGCGAGCTCCACGGCGCGCGTGAAGTGCTGATAGACCGGCGTCGGCACTAGCGCGTGCTCATCCGGCGCGATCAGCCGGCGCGCGCTGACGTGCAGGCCGGGCACCACGCCGGGCAGGAAGACGATCCACGCCGGCTGCACCTTCCAGCCGTAGCGCAGCGCCAGGTGCTCGACGATCGCGGCGCGCAGCTCCTCCGGCGGCGCGCTATAGCCGAAGACGCCGTGGCGCACGCGGCCGGCCAACGCCTCGAGCACGGCCGGCGCCGAGCGGAAATCGGTGTCGGCGACCCAGAGCGGAATGACGTCGCGCCCGGCATACCGATCCCAGCGCAGGCTCCAGGTGCCGCCGCGCTCGACGGGCACATCGAAATCGCGCGGGTCTATTGCTATTTGCCTGGGTTCGACAGCTCGTCCTTCTCGAGCGGATCCGTGCCCTGCGGGTTCTCGTCCTCGGGCTGACCGGCCTTGTAGGGGTCTTCCTCGAGCCTGTTCATGCTGTCGTCGACCTCTTCGGTTGTCGTCGCACGCGACTCGGCCTGCAGCTTCTCCGGCAGGCTCGTGGCGATGCCCGGCACGAACATCACCACGGCGATGGCGATGCATTGCAGCACCATGAACTCGAACATGCCCTTGTAGATCGTGAGCAGCGACCACTCCTTGACCACCTGCTTGAGGTAGTACGCCGACATCGCCACGGGCGGCGAGAGATAGGCCGTCTGCATGGTCACCGCGACGAGCGAGCCGAACCAGACCATGAAAAGCTCGGGCGGAATGCCGAAGCTTTGCGAAAGCGCCGGCTTGAGCGCGTCGACCACCGGATAGAAGATCGGCAGGAACACGAGAATGATCGCCGGCCACTCGAAAGGCCATCCGAGCAGGAAGATCAGCACGATCACGAAAGCGAGCATCACGATCGGCGGCACCGGTAACGAAACCATCGCGTTCGTGATCCAGTTCGCCGTTCCCATGCGCGCAAACACGGCGCCGAAAATGTTCGACGTCACGGCGAGCAGCAGCACCATGCTGGAGGTCATCGTCGCGCTGATCACGGCTTGCTTCAGGCCGACGTAGGTGAGCCGGCGGTAGATGATGGCGAGGATCAATGCGCCGAGCGCGCCGATGCCGGCCGCCTCGGTCGGCGTGGCGAGACCGGCGAGGATCGAGCCGAGCGTGGCCGCGATCAGGAGCAGCAGCGGCAGGACGCCGATCACCACTTCCTTCAGGATGGCCACTACGCTCGTCACCCGCTCATCTTGGGGGACCGGCGGGCCGAGCTTCGGATTCAGGAAGCTGCGGCCGATCAGGTACACGAGGTAGATGCCGGCGAGCAGGAATCCCGGCCCGAATGCCGCTGCATAGAGGTCGGCCACCGAAACGCCGAGCACCGGCCCCATCACGATCAACATCACCGACGGCGGAATCAGGATGCCGAGCGTGCCGCCCGCCGTGATCGCGCCGGCCGAAAGCTTCGCGTCGTAGCCGGTCTTGATCATGATCGGCGCCGCCATGATGCCGAGCACCGTGACGGCCGCGCCGACGATGCCGGTCGCCATGGCGAAAACCGCGGAGGTCACGATGACGACAACGTAGAGCGAGCCCCGCATCGGCGCGAGCACCATGCGGAACGCCGAGAACAAGCGTCCCATCAGGCCGGCCTGCTCGGTGATATAGCCCATGAAGATGAACAGCGGCACGGCGGCGAGCAGCTCTTCCTTCATCATGCCGATGGTCTGGAAGTACGCCAGGTCGAACACCACTCGCCCGAGCGCCATGTAGCCGAAGGTCAGCGCAAGAAAGAGCAGCGTGAAGGAAATCTGGATGCCGATGAAGATCGCGCCGATCATCACCACCAGCATGACCAGGCCGATGAGTATTTCGCCGGTCATATCTCGATCTTCTCTTTGTGCTCGAGCTCGATGCCGGTGCGCCAGGCATACACGCTCTTGATCGTCTCGGAAACGCCCTGCAGCATGAGCAGGACACAGGTCAGCGGCACGACGCTCTTGTACGGCCAGAGGATCGGCCGCCAAGGCGTCTGCTCGGAGGTCTCCTGGATGCTGTAGGCGTACCACGCCTCATTGGCGCTCGCCGCAAGAAGCATGACGAGCGACGGGAAGAAGAACACCAGATACGAGATCGAATCCACCATCCCCTTCGTTCTCGGCGACCAGGTGTCGTAGAAGAAGTCGGTGCGGATGTGTGCGCCCTTGTGCAGCGCATAAGCGGCCCCGAGCATGAAGATCGTGCCGTACAGCATGTACGTCACGTCGAACGACCAGAGCGTGGGGGCGTTGAACAGGTAGCGCGCGATGACTTCGTACGCCACGGCGAGCACCAGCGGAATGTTCAGCCAGGCTACCCAGGTGCCGGTGGTGTCGGTGAACCGGTCGATGATGCGTACGGTCCGGATCAGGCCACTCGTCGGCTCCGCCATGCCCCTCCCTTAAGTTGAAACGGGGGCGCGTCGCGCGCGCCCCCGTGGTCCCCGATGCTTACTGCTTCTTGCTCGCCGGCGCCTTGGCGGCGGGCTTCGCGCCGCGCTCGGGCCAGTAGTAGTTCGCCGCGAATGAGTACGGCGGGAACATGAACCGCTTGGCCGGCACCACCAGCCCGGCATAGGCGCGCTGCGATTCCAGCACCTTCTTGAAGAACGGATCCTTGGCCGACTGCTCGGCCGCGATCGTATCCCAGGTCTTCAGGAACGCGACCAGGATGTCCGGCGGCGTGCGCAGGATCTGCACGCCATGCTTCTCCTGCAGGATGCGAATCGCATCGGCATTCTGGCGCTGCCACTTCGCCCACCAGATGACGAACGTTGCATCGGCGGCCGTCTTGATGATGTCCTGCTGCTGGGCCGAGAGGCCTTTCCACACGTCCATGTTGAAGACCACTTCGCCGATCGTGACGTTCTCATGCATGCCCGGCGTGTAGTGATACTTCCAGACGTTCTGGAAGCCCAGGCGCAGATCCTCTTCGCCGCCGATCCATTCCGCGCAGTCGATCACGCCGCGCTGCGCGGCGGGGATGATCTCGCCGCCGGGCATGTTGACCGTCGTCATGCCCATGCGCTGGAACACCTCGGCCGCCATGCCGGTCTGCCGGCATTTCATGCCCTTGAAGTCCGCCAGGCTCTTGATCGGCCGCTTGAACCAGCCGAAGGCCTGCGGGCCCGAGGGCAGGATCGGATGCCAATAGACGTTGAGCTTGAGCTCCTTCTGGAAAAACTCCTGCGCGAGCTCGATGCCGCCGCCGTGGTGCATCCAACCGAGCGCGTCGATCATGTCCATGCCGAACGTGCCGCCGGGACCGCCCGTGAAGAGGATCGCTGCCTTGTTCTTGCCGACCCAGTAGCCGGACCAGGCGTGGGCGCCGTCGAGCACCTTCTTGTGTGTTGCGTCCAGCACCTCGAACGCTGGCACCACCTGTCCTGCCGGCATCGCCTCGATCTTCAGGCTGCCGCCGGACATCTTGTTCACGCGCTCGGCGAAGTACAGGAAGTTCTCGTAAAGCGTCAGGCTCGCCGGCCACGTCGCCTGCATCTTCAACGTCACAGGCTGCTGCGCCTGCACCGGGCTGCAGGCGACAAACGTCGCTGCCGCCAGCAATGACTTCAGGAAATGCCTCATCTTGACCCTCCTCCTCTAAAGGTGGTTCTTAAGGCGCGGCCAGCCTACACGTTGCCCCGCCGGTCGGTCAAACCATTCCTAGTCGAGGCGAGCGACGATCCCTTGGAGTGCTTTCGAAGGGGCGGGGTAGCGGTCCATCACCAGCGGGTCATGACCCGGAATGATGTGCTCGGGCGACGCGGCGAGCGCGCGCAGGCGCTGGTAGCCGTCCACCATGTCGGCGACCGACCATACGATCGGGAATGGACGCCCCTGTTCCA
>DATDCR010000287.1:0-1611 GCA_036524215.1 Burkholderiales bacterium | reverse complement strand
GCGACCTATGACCTGGCGGTCGAAAACCCCGAGCTTGGAACGGCGCTGTCGCCCTATACCGGTGAGCGCGTGAACCGCTTCCTGCATGTCGCGGAGAGCCCGGACGACCTCGTCATGCAGAACAAGATGCAGCGGCGCCTCGGCCAGATCACCGGGACCTGCTTCCAGCGCTGCGTCGGCATGGACGCGCTGAACTCGCTGCACTCGGTGACCTTCGAGATCGACCGCAAGCACGGCACGAGCTACCACGAGCGCTTCAAGGACTTCGTCGCCTTTGCGCAGCAGCGCGGCTACGTCCTCGGCGGCGCGATGACGGACGTCAAGGGCGATCGCAGCAAGACGCCGCACGAGCAGGCCGACCCGGACCTCTACGTGCGAGTGAGTCGCCGCACCGACGAGGGCGTCTACATCCGCGGTGCCAAGGCGCACCAGACCGGCTGCATCAATTCGCACTGGCTCATCGTCATGCCCACGATTCGCCTCGGGGAGAAGGACAAGGACTACGCGATCATCGGCGCCGTGCCGGTGGATGCGGAAGGCATCACCTATATCTATGGCCGCCAGTCGTGCGACACGCGCTCGATGGAAGGCGAGGTCGACGTCGGCAACGCGCGCTACGCCGGACAGGAAGCGATGATCGTCTTCGACGACGTCTTCATCCCGTGGACGCATGTCTTCATGCATGGCGAGTTCGAATTCGCCTCCATGCTGGTCGAGCGCTTTACCTGCTTTCACCGCCGCAGCTACGTCTGCAAGAGCGGCGTCGGCGACGTGCTGATCGGCGCCGCCGCGACTGTCGCCGACTTCAACGGCGTGGAGAAGGCCTCGCACATCCGCGACAAGCTGGTCGAGATGACGCACCTCAACGAAACCATCTATGCCACGGGCATCGCGGCGAGCTACCAGGCGCATCGCATGGACTCGGGCGCCTACCTCGCCGACGACATGCTCGCCAACGTGTGCAAGCTGCACGTGACGAGGTTTCCCTACGAGATGGGCCGCCTCGCGCAGGATCTTGCCGGCGGGCTGATGGTGACCATGCCCTCCGCGCAGGAGCTCGCGAACGCGGAAATCGGGCCGACGCTCGAGAAGTACCTGAAGGGCCGCGCCGAGGTGCCGACGATCGACCGCGTGCGCATCCTGCGGCTGATCGAGAACATGACGCTCGGGCGCAACGCGGTCGGCTACCTCACCGAATCGATGCACGGCGCCGGCTCGCCGCAGGCGCAGCGGGTACAGATCGCGCGCGGCATGCAGGTCGCGCTCAAGAAGGACATGGCGAAGTCCCTGGCCGGAATACCGGGCGCCGAGGCGACGCCGCCGGCGGAGGGTTATCTGGCGGGCGTGTTTGCGCCGGTGGGGAAGGGATAGAACCAGGCAGGTTCGGCGCGAGGTCAACCCGAACCGCTAACCCGCGTTGGAGTTCAGGGGAAGGCAGCCGCCGGCGAATGGATACCGCAGGGAGTCTGATGTCGTACAACCTGGCGAAACTGGCCGACAACTTCATGAAGCGGCGAAAAGCGGATGCGTCATTTCGCGCGTTTGTTTTCAAGTACACGATTCCGACACATATCCTGGAAGCCCCTGTCGTTCAAGGAAAGAATGTCGCAT
>DATDCR010000286.1:0-15274 GCA_036524215.1 Burkholderiales bacterium | reverse complement strand
ACCACCTTGGGCGCGTCGCCGTGGCTGCCGTACATGGCGGCGAAAAGGTCGCCCTGCTCGGCCTTGGTCGGCTGGCCGGTGCTCGGGCCGCCGCGCTGCACGTTGATCACCACGAGCGGGATCTCGGCCATCACGGCGAGGCCGATGCCTTCCTGCTTGAGCGAGTAGCCCGGGCCGGAAGTGATGGTCACGGCGCACTTGCCGGCGTAGGAGGCGCCGATGGCGAAGGTGCAGGCCGCGATCTCGTCTTCCGCCTGGTGCACCACGCCGCCCACTTTCTCGAACACGTCCGACAGGTAGTGCGACGCGGAGGTCGCCGGCGTGATCGGGTACATCGAGCAGATTTCCATCCCCGAGGCGAGCACGCCGAGGGCGAGGGCGGTGTTGCCGTTGATCACGATCTTCGGCTCGGTCGGGCGCTCGGCGGGGATGCGGTACTTGAAGTCGAGGTTGGCTTCGGCATAGGCGAAGCCGGCGTCGAGCAGCTTGACGTTCGACTCGACGATCTTCTTGTCCTTCTTGCCGAAGGTGAGGGCGATCTGGTCGCGGCCGAGCTGCAGGTCGAGGCTGTAGATGCTGCACAGCATGCCGAGCGCGAACATGTTCTTGCCGCGCTCCGGGGCGAGGCCGAGCTTGCGGCACTCGGCATCCATCGGGATCTCGCGCACCTTGAAGCCGGAGGCGATGAGCTTCGCGACCGTGTCGGTGTAGTTACTCTTGATGGTCGGGTCCTTGTGCTCGCGCCACATGCTCTCCAGCAGGATGGTGCAGCCGGGCTTGAGCTCGTCGGCGCGCACGCGGCCGAGGAGCACCTGCTCGTTGAACGCCACCACGAGATCGGTGCGGTCGCCGCCGTTGGTGATCGGACCCGAGCCGATGCGGATGCGGTTGCCGCTCGCGCCGGCGACGCTGCGCGCCGGCGGCCGGATCTCGGCCGGGATGATCTCGACCGTCCAGATGCCGTTGCCCATGCGCGCGGCGATGCCGCCGAGCGACTGGCCGCAGCGCTGCGCGCCTTCGCCCGAGTCGCTGATGATCTCGACGATGTGTTCTTTTAAGGTAATTGGTTTTTTCATGAGGCGCGGATGCGGGCGAAGTTGCGCTGGTCGACGGGAATGCCGAACAGCCTTTCGCCGCTTGAGGTCGTTGAGAGGCCGAGGTATTTCTTCATGTTCGCGGCCGCCTTGCGGCCCGCGCCCATCGCCTCGATCACGGTGGCCGCGCCGGTGACGATGTCGCCGCCCGCGTAGACGCCGGCCATCGACGTGGCGAGGTCCTTGTCGGTGTGGATGTAGCCCCACTTGTTCAGCTTGATCTTCGAGGTCTGGCCGATGATCGGGTTGGCGTTGGTGCCGATCGCGTAGATCACGATATCGACCGGGAACTCGAACTCGCTGCCGGGCACCGGCACCGGACGCCGGCGGCCGGAGTCGTCGGGCTCGCCGAGCTCCATCTTGATGCAGCGCATGGCGCGCACGTTGCCTTTCTCGTCGCCCAGGATCTCGACCGGGTTGGTGAGCCAGTTGAACTCGATGCCTTCCTCTTCGGCGTGGTGCAGCTCTTCGGCGCGCGCGGGGCATTCGGTCTTGCTGCGGCGGTAGATGCACGACACCTTCTCGGAGCCCAGGCGCAGGCTGACGCGCAGCGCATCCATCGCCGTGTTGCCGGAGCCGATGACGGCGACGCGCTTGCCGGCGGGCAGCGGCGTATCGAAATTCGGGAAGTCGCGGCCGCGCATCAGGTTGCAGCGCGTGAGGAGCTCGTTCGCCGACAGCACGCCGTTCAGCGACTCCCCCGGGATGCCCATCATCGAGGGGTAGCCCGCGCCGGTGCCGATGAAGACGGCGTCGTAGCCCATCTCGTCGATCATCTGGTCGATCGTGAAGAGCCGTCCGACGAGCGTATTGCACTCGAACTTGACGCCGAGCTTCCTCAGGTTCTCGATCTCGGCGTCGATCACCGGGTTCGGCAGGCGGAAGTCGGGAATGCCGTACTTCAGCACGCCGCCGGGCTCCTGGAACGCCTCGTACACCGTCACTTCGCAGCCGGCCTTGGCCATATCGGCCGCGCAGGCCATGCCGGCCGGTCCCGAGCCGACGATGCCGACGCGAAAGCCGTTCGGCTCCATGTAGGGAATGCTCGACCAGCCTTCCGCGATCGCCGTGTCGCCGACCCAGCGCTCGAGGCGCCCGATGGCGACCGGCTCGAGCGTCTGGCCCACCGGGCAGACGCCTTCGCACTGGTTCTCCTGCGGGCAGACGCGGCCGCAGATCGCCGGCAGCAGGTTGGTGGTGCTGATCACCTGGTAGGCGCCGCGGTAGTCCTTCTCCAGGATCTTGGCGATGAAGCCCGGGATGTTGATGCTCACCGGGCAGCCTTCGACGCAGGCCGGGTCCGGGCACATCAGGCAGCGCTCGGCCTCGTGCATCGCATCTTCCAGCTTGAAGCCGCAGGCGACTTCGCTGAAGTTCCTGGCGCGCGCCTTCGGTTCCTGCTCCGCCATGCGCGCGCGCTGCTGCGGAATGCTGCGGATCGTCTTTTTCTTCGCCACGCTAGCCTCCGCGCACTTCTTCGAATGGATCGGGCAGCTCGAGTGCTTCTTCCTTCGGCGGCGCCTGCATCATCCTGCAGCTGTCGCTCCACTTCTTCATCGCCAGCTCTTCCTGCGACTTGAAGCGGCCAAGGCGCGCGATGAGCTCGTCGAAGTCGACCTGGTGGCCGTCGAAATCCGGGCCGTCGACGCAGGCGAACTTCACCTTGCCGCCGACCTTCACGCGGCAGCCGCCGCACATGCCGGTGCCGTCGACCATGATCGGGTTGACGCTGACGATGGTCTTGATGCCCTTCGCGCGCGTCGCCTCGGCGGTCGCTTTCATCATGATCGGCGGGCCGATCGCCACGGCCTCGGAGAGGTCCGGGTGCTTCTCGAGGGCGAGCTTCACGCCGTCGGTGACGAAGCCGCGGATGCCGGCGGAGCCGTCGTTGGTGCAGAGGATGAGCTCGTCGCACGCGGCACGGAACTTGTCTTCCCAGAAGACGAGGTCGTGGCTGCGAAAGCCGACCACGCCGATCACGTAGGCGCCGGCCTGCTTGTAGGCGCGCGCCTGCGGATACACCGGCGCCACGCCGAGGCCGCCGCCGACGCACAGCACTTTCTTGCCGGCTTCGTACTTCTTCGCGATGTGGCTCGGCTCGCCCATCGGGCCGACCAGGGCGTGCAGCTTTGCGCCGACCTTGCACGCCTGCTGCATTTCCTTGGTGGTCTTGCCGACCGCCTGGACGACGAGGGTGATGGTTCCCCTGGCGGCGTCGAAGTCGGCGATGGTGAGCGGAATGCGCTCGCCGCTCGGCTGGCCCATCACGATCACGAACTGTCCGGGTTTTGCCGCCTTCGCCATCAGCGGATGGCGCACTTCGAGAAGGTAAGTGACGTCGGAGAAGTCCTTCCTGCCGACGATTTCGTACACCGCAGGCTCGCTTTTCATTTGGGGGCAGTCTAGGAGGCAGGGGAGGCACGCATTTGATCTAGAGCAAACTTTGAGGCAGATCAAGCGCCGCGCCAGAGCGCCGATTACGCTGGGGTCTACGAAAACAAGCCTGAAGCGCAAGGTTGCGGCTTACCTCGCAGTCACGCTCTCGGCGACACTTCTTCTGTTCGCGGTGCTCGTCGTGCAGCATGAACGCAAGGAGCTGCTCAACGTCGCCGCGCAGCACGTCAACCAGCTGTCCGAAGTGATCGTGCGCAGCACGCGCTTCGCGATGCTGAAGAACCAGCCCGACTACGTGCACAGCATCATCCAGGACGTCGCGCGCAACGAGAAGATCAGCAAGATCCGCATCTTCAACAAGGAAGGCGTGATCATCGACTCGACGCACGAGCCGGAGGTCGGCGTGCGGGTCGACCAGAAGGCCGAAGGCTGCTCGCTCTGCCACCAGAGCGAGCGACCGCTCGAAGGGCTGCCGCAGGGCGAGCGCGTGCGCACCTTCACCGATTCCGAGGGCCGCCGCATGCTCGCCAGCATGGAGGTGATCCGCAACGAGCCCTCGTGCGCCAACGCCGCCTGCCATGCGCACCCGGTCGGGCAGACCGTGCTCGGCGTGCTCGACATCGTCTATCCGCTCGACGAGATCGAGCGCGGCCTGCGCATCAGCGGCACCTGGATCGTGGTGCTGTCGATCGGCTTCGTGCTGCTCGCCTCGGGGCTGCTCAGCCTCTTCGTGCACCGGCTGATCTACGTGCCGCTGCGCGACCTCGAGGCCGGCGCCAAGCGGCTCGCCGCGGGCAACCTCGACGAGTCGATCCCGGTGAGGAACGGCGACGAGTTCGGCGAGCTGGCGCGGTCGTTCAACGCGATGACGCGCGCGCTCAAGAATTCGCGCCAGGAGCTGCGCGAATGGGGCGAGACGCTCGAGCGCAAGGTCGCCGAGCGCAGCGAGGCGCTGCGCCTCGCCCAGGCGGAAACCGCGCGCGGCGAGAAGCTCGCCTCGGTCGGCCTGCTCGCGGCCGGCATCGCGCACGAGCTCAACAACCCGCTCACCGGCGTGCTGACCTTCTCCAGCCTGATGCGCAAGAAGGTTCCAGACGGCAGCCAGGACGCCGCCGATCTCGACCTCGTGATCCGCGAGACGAAGCGCTGCGCCACCATCATCCGCCGCCTGCTCGATTTCGCGCGCGAGAAGAAGCCCGAGAAGCAGTTCGCCGACCTGAATCGCGTGATCGAGGACACGGCACGCATCGTGGAGCGCCCGGCGCACCTGCGCGACATCGAGATCCGCATGGAGCTCGACCGCGCGCTGCCCGCCGTGTGGGTGGACGCGGACCTCATCAAGCAGGTGGTGATGAACATGCTGGTGAACGCCCAGCACGCCATCCAGCAGAAAGGCAGCATCACGGTGCGCACGCGCAGGCTGGGGGACAAGGTGGAGATCTCGATCATCGACACGGGCTGCGGCATCTCGCAGAAGGACCTGCAGCGCATCTTCGATCCGTTCTTCACCACCAAGGCCGTCGGCCAGGGCACGGGCCTCGGCCTCGCGGTGAGCCACGGCATCGTCGAGGCGCACGGCGGCACGATCGAGGTGGCGAGCACGGTGGGCGAAGGATCGACCTTCCGCATCACGCTGCCGCTCGCGCCGCAGAAGGCCGAGAGCGTGGAAGCCGCCGGAGCGATGTCATGAGCCGGCGCATCCTGGTGGTCGACGACGAGGACATCGTGCTCGAGAGCTGCCGGCGCGGCCTCGCCGACAACGGCAACACCGTCGATACGGCGGCCGGCGGCGCCGAGGCGCTGAAGAAGATCGACGAGGGCGAGTACGACGTGGTGCTGCTCGACATCATGATGCCGGGCATGGACGGCCTGGAGGTCCTGCAGCGCATCAAGGAGACGCACCCCGACATCGAGGTGGTGATGGTGACCGGCCTGTCGCAGATCGACACCGCCGTGCGCTCGATGAAGCTCGGGGCCTTCGACTACCTGCCCAAGCCGTTCGATCCCGACGAGCTCAAGGTGGTGGTCGAGCGCGCGCTCGAGCGGCGCCGGCTGCTGCGCGAGAACTTCGACCTCAAGAGCGCGGTGAGCTCGAAGTACCGCTTCGAGAACATCGTCGGCGCGAGCCCGCGCATGCAGGAGGTCTATCGCCTGATCTCGCAATGCGCGCCGACCAACAGCAGCGTGCTCATCACCGGCGAGAGCGGCACTGGCAAGGAGCTGATCGCGCGCGCGATCCACTACAACAGCCTGCGCAAAGACAATCCGATCGTCACGGTGGATTGCACCTCGCTCAGCGAGAACCTGCTCGAGAGCGAGCTGTTCGGGCACATCAAGGGCTCGTTCACGGGCGCGGTGGCGACCAAGCGCGGCCTGATCGAGGTCGCGCACGGCGGCACGCTCTTCCTCGACGAGGTCGGCAACATCCCGCTATCCATCCAGGCCAAGCTGCTGCGCGTGATCCAGGAGCGCGAGTTCAAGGCGGTCGGCGACACGCGCACGCAGAGCGCGAAAATCCGGCTGATCTGCGCCACCAACAAGGACCTGCGCGCGATGGTCGCCGAGGGGAGCTTCCGCGACGACCTCTTCTATCGCATCAACATCTTCCCGATCCGCCTGCCGTCGCTGCGCGAGCGGCGCGAGGACATTCCGGCGCTCGCCTTCCACTTCCTGAAGGCCTGCAGCGCGGACGTGGGCAAGAAGGTGACGCAGTTCTCCGACGGCGCGATGAGCGTGCTCGTCAACTACGACTGGCCGGGCAACGTGCGCGAGCTCGAGAACACGGTGCACCGCGCGGTGATCCTCACCTCCGACAACGTGGTGCGCAAGGCGCACCTGGCCGGTTTATTGGAGGGCAATGGCTCAATGGATGCGAGCGTGCCCCGGACCGGCGAGGAGCTGAAGCGGACCAAGAAAGCGGCGCGCGAGAAGTCGGTGGAGAACATCGAGAAGGCCTTCGTGCTCGAGGCGTTGAAGCGCAACGCCTGGAACGTCACCAAGAGCGCCGAAGAGACCGGCATGCAGCGCGCCAACTTCCAGGCGCTGATGAAGAAGCACCACATCCGCCTTCGCAGCCCGGCCGAGGCCCCCGAAGACTAATTCGGGGTCAGGGCACTAACTCGAGCAAGAATCGGATAGGTCGGTGCCACGGGGCGCCTTAGGATGCGCCATGCCTTTTCGAATTACCGGTATTTCGAGCGAGCTGGCGGCCGATGTGCGCCGCACCCTGGTCTCGCCGCAATATGGTCATCCCGCGCACAGGGATGTCGCCCGGGGTTATGGCCCGTGCCGTCACTGCCTGCGCACGTTCCGGGTGGGCGCGGAAGAACGAATCCTCTTCACGTACCAGCCGTTCACCGATCCCGCGAGCGTTCCCGCGCCGGGCCCGGTCTTCGTGCACGCCCATGACTGCGAGCGGTACGACAGCAGTGACTTGCCGCCGGATTTCCGCGTGCTTCCGCTTTTCCTCGAGGCCTATGGGAAAGGCGGGCGACCCCTGGGGCAGGACCGTGTGCATCGAGACCCAGAGCACACGCTCGAGCGCCTGTTCGCCACCACCGGTGCCGACTACGTGCATATCCGGAACGCCGAGGTTGGCTGCTTCATGGCGCGCGTAGACCGCGCGTAATTCGGGTCGGCGCCTAGTGGGCGCCGGGCTTGGCGTGTTCCTCGACTTCTTCCCAGCCGGTGATCATCGCCTTGTAGTGCGCCGTGCGCGTGTGTCCGAGGCTACCCAGGTAGACGTGCACGAAGATGTACGACAGGAAGAAGACGAAGATCAGCACGTGCGCCGTGTCCACCACGCGCACGCCGCCGAGCTTGTCGATCATGCCGGAGAAGCGCTCGACGTCCCACAGCAGCACGCCGGTATAGAACTGCAGCGGCACCAGCATCAGCATGATGACCTGGTAGGTCATGGCCTGCATCGCGTTGAACTTCTCGTAGGCGCTGACGTGGAACGGGTTGGGCTCGCCCTTGAAGATGCCGTAGCCGTAGAAGCGCAGCTGGCGGAAGCTGGCGAGGAAATGCCGGGTGGGACTGAGGTCCGGATGGTAGACCCTGATCTTGTCCGAGAAGAGATAGAACAGCAGCCAGATGAAGAAATTGGCGATCAGCACGAAGCCGATCCAGTTGTGCACGTTGACCGCGGTGCGGAACGAGAAGAGATCGATCAGCCCGACGTAGCGGATCTGCAGGCCGGTGATGATCATCGTGACGAAGCCGAACGCGTTGATCCAGTGCCAGATGCGCACGGGGAGGGGATGAACGTAGATCCTTTGCATGCTCAGGAGTCCTCGCGCCCGCTGATGCGCTTCGCATACCGGCGGAAGAGCCAGCCCATCGTCAGGTGGGCGATCGGCGTGCCGATGCCGCCGAGCAGCGCCAGGATGACCAGCACGTCGAGCAACGCGATGCGCGTGCCGCCGATGACGTAGAAGCCGCCGATCGAGTCGACGGAGAAGACGGAGCTGAGGACCTCCTTGCTGGCGCCGTAGCGCACGGGGCGGCCGTCGGCGCCGGCGATCGAGACCGACACTTTCTGGAACGGCGCCGAGCCCGAGCGATGGCAGGTCTCGCACTGCGCCACGGCCCGGCTCTTGTCGGCGAGCTGGTGCAGCTCGGCGCTGCCGTCGACCTCGAGCCGGCCGCGCACGATCACCTTGCCGCCCATGCCGTCGCGGCTGAATTCGCGCAGCAGGCTCTGCAGCGCCAGCGCGTTCAGTCCCTTGCCCTCGGTATCGATGGCCCGCGCCATGGCGTCGAATTGCGGCACGCCCTCCTTCTGGGCGATGCGCTCCTTGCCGTCGCTGTCGTAGAGACGCAGGTCGACTTTGCGCTTGGCTCCCGGCGCATGGCAGGCCGCGCAGGACACCGTGCGCAGGTGCCGGCCGGCATTGGGCAGCCACTTCTGGTGCGCCGACAGGGCGGCCGGATGGCAGGCGTGGCAGGTATCGCGCACCTGTTCCTCGGCCGCCGCGCCCTTGACTTCGTGCGCGCCGTGACAGTTCGAGCACGAGGCCGCCCCGACGCTGCCATGCTTGCGCGCCTGGCCGTGCACGCTGCCGGCGTACGCCTCGAAGATCGAGCTGTGGCAGTTGCTGCACGGCGCGCCGGTCGCTTCATCGTAGGCGGCTTTCGCCTTGATGGCGTGCGGGCCATGGCAGTCGGTGCACAGGGGAGCCGCCGGGCTGCCTTCGCGGAGCAGGGCGGCATGCGTGCTGCCCTCGTACTGCTTGAAGGTCTCGCCGTGACAGGTGCGGCACACCTTCATCATCGCCACCGAGTTTTCCCGCACGCTCGCGATCTTCTTCTTCAGCGGCGGGTGGTTCTGCAGCGTGACATCGGCGTGGCAGACCGGGCAGCCGAGCATGCTATGCGCGGAGCCGGCAAACGCGGACCCATCGACATGCAGCGACAGCGTCTCGCCGTTGCCCAGCTTCTTTTCCAGCCCCTTCGCGCCATGGCAGGCGAGGCACTGCTGGTCTTCCTGCGAAAGCGCGCCACTCGCGGCGCGGACGCTGACGCCGGTCGTCGCGACGAGCAGCGCGATCAGCAACCCTGCGAGCTTGGCGGAAGTCATGCGGTGGAGGCCGATTCCCATGCCTGGCGTCAGTTTGAGCGATCCGACGCCGTCACATTTGATCCACGTCAACGAGACAAGGGCAGGTGAATCACGAAGGTGGTGCCTTGCCCCGGCTCGCTCGCCACGTGGATGGTGCCGTTGTGGTTGTCGATGATGCGCCAGGAGACCGCGAGCCCGAGTCCCGTGCCGTGCTGCCCCTTGGTCGTGTAGAACGGCTCGAACAGCCTGGACTGTTCTTCCTTGGCGATTCCCTTGCCGGTGTCCGCGATCCTGACTTCGATGTAGTCCTGCTGCCCGAGCTCGTCGATCGCCTGCCAGCGCTGCCACTGGCAAGCCGGGCTGGTGCAGCCTTCGAATCGGCCGTGGGGCGGCACTTCGAACGCGTAAACGCGCGAGCCGCACTCGGGGCAGGCGGCGTCGGCCTCGATGAGCGAGGTGTCGCACTGCGGGCAGCAGACGGCGAGGTTGCGCGCGTTCTGCATGTCGATCCCGTACTGGTGCCGCTGCTTGCCGTAAATCGGGTCGAGGTTCAGAAACCCTTGCTTGCCGTGCGCCGCCACCTTCAGGCGGATGGTGGGCAGGCCGCCGATCTTGGTGTCGTCGTCCATCAGGTCGTGGCGGCGCGGGCAAACGGCGCTGCGGATCGGCGCCAGGCCATAGAGCGAAAGCCGGATCAGGGCGAGGTCGATTGAAATCCTGCCGCCGCCCTCGCCGATCGCATCGGCGCCATTCACCAGGAGATTGATGAACACCTGCTGGATCTGGTTGCCGTCGAGCGTGATCTGCGGCAGCGACGGATCGAAGTGCGCGGCGACCTCGATGTTGCGGTGGGTGAGCTGCGCGGCGACGACCTGCAGCGCGTTGGCGATGATCTTGTTGATGTCGACGCTGGTCTTGTTGGGGACCGACTGGCGCGCGAAGTCGAGCAGGTTCTTGACGATCTCCCGGCTGCGGATGGTCTCCCGCACGATGACGCCGAGATCGGCCTGCAGCTCGGGATTGTCCTTGGTGCGCTTCTCCAGGAAGCTGCTGTAGGTCAGCACCGCCGTCAACGGGTTGTTGATCTCGTGCGCGACGCCGGCGGCGAGCCGCCCGAGGGCCGCCATCTTGTCTGACTGGAAGAGCTGCAGCCTCGCTTCCGCAAGATGCTTCGTCATCCGGTTGAACGACTGGCCGAGGATGCCGAGCTCGTCCTTGCCGAGGTCGTCGACCCGGTGCTGGAAATTGCCCGCGCTCACCTGGTGCGTGGCCTTGACCAGCTCGCTCACGGGCTTGCCGACCCACAGCCTCACCAGGTACGCGATGAACAGGCTCAAGGCGACGATCGCCACGGCGGCGAAGACGATCAGGCGCAGCTTGCTGTCCTCGATCTGCTGGTCGACATCCCTCAGGTCCATGCGCACGTCGAGCACCCCGAGCACCGTCTGGTCGCGCGTATGCGCGTGGCAGGCCGCCTCGTAGCACGAGCGCATGTTGTAGATCGGGTTGATCACGCCGAGGATGCGCGGCGAGTCGGCGCTGATCCGGTACACGCGCATGCGCTCGTTCATCGAGAGCTTCTGCAGCGGCTGGTTTTCCGTATGGCAGGCGTAGCAGCTCTCGGCGCGCTTGTTCACCATCTTGCCGATCAGGTCCTTGCGCGAGGAGTAGGTGACCACGCCTTCCTTGTTCAGGATGCGGATGTCCATGATGCTGGGCTCGTGCGCCACCGTCTCGATGATGGCGTGGACTTCCTCCTTGCGGTTCTCCAGCATGCCGGTCAGCGTGGCGTTCTTGATCGCGTCGCTCAGCCGGTTAGCGTGGATGCCGGCCTGCGAGAGGAGCGCCGCGCTTTGCGCGCGGATGCTGAAGTACGAGAACGCGCCGATGATGACGATCGTTACGGCGCTGACGGCGATGACGAGCTTTAGCCCGATCCGGGTGACGATCTCACTCAAGCGCATCGGTCGGCTGGTAGCGGCGTCGCTCTTCCGCCGCGGCTTTCTTCTCTTTCCCGCTGGTGAGGTAGCGCAGCAGCAGGATGAACAGCACCAGGAACGACATCAGCAGGAGGTATTCGAGGCCCTTGGTCTCGAAGATGTTGACGTAGGTATAGAACTCCATGGCGCTGTCCTTTCTGCGGCTTTACGTTTTGCTGAACACCGGCATGCGCGTCACCACCCAGCGGAACACCCAGATCTCCGTGAACACGACCATCAGCGTCACCACGTACTCCTGCCAGGACGGGTAGTACCGGTGCTCGGCATACCAGTTGAAGGCGATCATGGTGACGTTGAGCCGGTTCAGGATGATGCCGAGGAGCGCGAGGGTCGCCGCCACCTTGACGACGCCGATGTTCCGGTTCCTCACCGCGTAGGCGAACATCACGCAGGGCACGAGCACGAAACCGAGCACTTCGATCAGGTACCACACGCCCCAGAAGTCGGTGATCAGCTGCCAGCGCTTCTCGTGGATGAAGATCAGCGCCTGCAGGAAGTAATAGACGAACATCGTGACGGCTGCGCCCTTGCCCAGCCCCAGGATGATCGCCTCGTACGAATGATGGCTGTCCTTGGGGATCAGGCTGCGGAACACGCGGTGGCTGATGGTGCCCTCGAAGACGACCATCGCCAGGCCGGCGTAGATGCTCGAGACGAAGAACAGGATCGGGATGAATTCCGAATACCACAGGGGGTGGATCTTCGGCTTCGCCATCAGGAACAGCGCGCCCAGGCCGGACTGGTGCAGGATCGAGAGCGTGATGCCGAAGATCACCGCGCCGAGCGTGAGGCCGGAAAGGAACTTGCGCACCTTCTCGAGCCGCGCCCATTCGGCGACCACCGGCGAGAATTCCACCGCCATCGTCAGCATGTAGAGCAGGAAGTGCCAGGAAACGAGGAACAGCACCGCGTTGTAGCCGTAGGAGTTGCCGATGATCGGGTTGATGATGTGCCAGGGCCGCCCGAGGTCGAGCGTCAGGGCGCCGGCGTAGAAGATGTAGGCCAGCAGCCCGTTCAGCACGGTCACGCGCACGATCGGGTGATACTTCTCGACCCGCATCACGTACACCGCGAACGTGATGACGTAGGCGCCGCCGGCGAAGGCGACGCCGGTGATGACGTCGAAGCTGATCCACAGCCCGAGCGGGAACTGCTGGTTCAGGTTGGTGACCGAGCCCAGTCCCTGCGTGAAGCGCACATAGAGGATCGCCAGGCCGAGCAGGATGGTCGGGATGGAAATGACGTTGAACGGCGTCAGCCATTTGCCCCGGGGCTTCAGTTCCTGCAGGAAGAAGCGGATGAACCGGGTGAGCTCGCCGGTGAAGCCGTTGGTCGCGGTCGCGGTTGTCATTTGGCGGCCTCCGCTTCTTCCGCCTGCGCGCTTTCGCGCGCTTCGTTTTTCCGGTCGGCGAGCTGGTTGAGGCCCAGCAGGAACGCCGGCACGCCGAACAGAATCATCGGCACCGACACCAGGAACTGCTTCGTGTACTCAGGGTAGGGCGTGGTGCCGAGGTCGGTCCTGAATCCGATCTGGTCGAACGGCACGGCGGAGAGATAAAGCCAGCCGGTGCCGCCGACCTCGTTCTCCCCGTAGATCTGATGCACGTACTTGTCCGGGTGGCTGTAGACGCGGTGCCGCGCGATCTCCATCAGCTGCCGCTTCGGCCCGAACATCAGCGTGTCGGTCGGGCAGGCTTCGACGCAGGCGGGCTTGCCGCCCTGCTGCAGCCTGGCGTAGCACATGTTGCACTTCTGGATCCTGGGATTCCATTCCAGGTACTCGGCCTTCGGAATGTCGAACGGGCAGCCCACCATGCAGAACCTGCACCCCAGGCACTTGTCGCCGTTCCAGGTGACGGGTCCCTCCCGCGTCTTGTACATGGCGTTCACGAGGCATGCCGACACGCAAGCCGGCTGCCAGCAATGCATGCATTGGCGCTTGACGAACACATCGCCCTTTTCGGTCTTGAAGCGATTGACGATGGTCCACTGCTTGTCGGTCGTGTCGCGGCGCCGCTCGAGGGCGTTGTCGGCCTTCACGTCCGGAACGACGAGGCCGTTGGCCTTGCCGTTGGCTTCAGCGCACGCCACTTCGCAGGATCGGCAGCCGATGCAGCGGGTGGTGTCGACCAGCACACCGACGAATTCCTTGTTCTCCTTCGGCGCCTCGGCTCGCGCGTTCTGGACCGGGATGACCGCTGCAAGCGAGCTTCTCAGGAAATCTCTTCGTTGCATGATGACTCCTGGTTCACAAGCCGCGGGCGAGCGGCCCGCTCTTCTTGCCCGAGTGGCATTTCTCGCAGCCGGCGCTCGCCTCCTTGCCGGTGTTCACCTGGTGGCACTTCCAGCACTGCGCATGAATCACCACCTTCGCGCTCAGCGTCTCGTCGGCGATCGTCGCCGGCGTGGTGCGATGGCATTCGGAGCAGGCATAGACGGGCTGCACCGCCTTGCCGGCGTCCTTGTGGCAGGTGCTGCAGCTGGCCGAAGACGACTTGAGGTAGTCCGGGTGCGGCGTCTTGCGCGCCTTGGCGTCGATCTGGTGGTGGCACTCGCTGCACTTGATCGACAGGTCCTTGAAGTGCATCTCGTGGTGGAAGGTCACCGCGCCGACCGAGGATGGAAACGCGATCTCCAGCGGTCCGGCGCCGGAGCCCGCGATCCACGAGCGGGTCTGCGCCGCGGCGTCGAAATGGCCGGCGGCGAAACAGGCGGCAAGGAGCATCAGCGATGTCGCTGCAGCAAACAACCTGGTCATAAACGCCCCTCTCGGTGGCTAGAAGGCCGGCGTCCCCTGGAGGAAGGTCCTGGCGAACTGCTGCAGGACCTTGTCGTCCTGGGCCGGCGCACTTTCTTTTTCCGATTCCTTGACGATGTCGCTGTACCGGTCGATTTCCTCGCGATACCAGGTGATGGAATCGGCGCCGATCTTCAGCGAGTGCAGCTCCTCGGCGAGCTCCGTTGGCTCGATGCAGCACATCCAGCTCAGCTCGAAAGGCTTGGAGGCGATCCACTCCGGATGCTCGGCGTGCTCGGCGTTGACGAGCGCCACCTTTCCGCTGATCGGCGAGGAGACGGTGAAGGTCTGCGAATCGTGCTTGAGCGAGAAGAGCGGGGCGCCTTTCCTGACCGTGGTGCCCGGCTTGGGCAGCTCCACGCCATCGATCCGGCCAAGCGTCTTGCGCGCAAAGTCATCGATGCCGACGCGGGCCGTGCCGTTCAGCTCGACGCCGACCCACGTGTGGTTGTGGGAAACGAAGACCCCTGCGGGCACGTTGAACTCGTGCTGCGAGCCCGATTCCTGGGTGGCCGGCGTGATCAGCCGCACCGTCGGCTTCATCTGCCGCTCCATCCGGTCGCGGCGCTTGATCAGGCACTTGTTGAAGAAGGCGATCAGCTCGTCTTCCGTGAACGGCTTCTGCACGTAATCCATCGCGCCGTACTTCATGGTTTCGACCGCCGTCTCGATGGAGGCGTAGCCGGTGATCACGATTACATCGATGTCGGGGCGCAGGTGCTTCACCGCCTTGGTGACGTCGAGCCCGTCCATCTCCGGCATCTTCAGGTCGGTGAAGACGAAGTCATAGTCGTGCCTCATGACCAGGCCGAGCGCTTCCTGTCCCTTCTCCACCGTATCGATGCTGAAGCCCGCGACGGCCAGGATCTTGCGGAAGCTGTCGAGGATCGCGGGCTCGTCGTCGACGGCGAGAATGCGGGCCCTCGCATCCTTGACCTCGACCCGCTTCAGGGTTTTCGCTTCGTCGGAAACATCGAGCTTCAGGCCGGTCTCGAGCGCGGCCTGCCGCTCGCGCTTGAGCTTCAGCTCATGGCGCTTCTGCAGGAACAGGCGCAGCGCGAGATCGACGAAGATGAAGACGATGACTGTGACGACTACGATCAGGAGGACCATCTGACGTCTCCGTGAAAGACGTGACTCTTAGCGCACCCAGCGGATCGCAGGCTCGGTGCTTGTTTGTTTTGGTGCCGCAGCTTCCCATGATCGCTGCGGTCGCCTATTGATCAAGCGCAAAATCGAATTCAAAAGAGCGCTTCATTTCACGGCGACAGCGGTCACGCGATCATGTTCTCATAGGATGTCTTTGAGGAAATTCATTTTTTTTTCCATTGGATTTTGGAAAAATTATTATCATATATTTGACAATCAAACTTTCTTTTTAGAGAAAATTATTGATCATTTTGATAAGAATGTTCAGCTATTTCTG
>DATDCR010000285.1:0-8462 GCA_036524215.1 Burkholderiales bacterium | reverse complement strand
CGGCATCACGCTGCCCGCGGGAGCGGAAGTGGCGCGCACCTTCTCGCAGATCGAGTCCGCCATCAAGTAAACCAATCGGCGGGATTGCGAATATCCATTTGATCGATCGGGCGGCGCGCCTTAGCCTGATCGTTCTCATTGCAAGGAGACTCCATGAAAGCGCTCAAAGGCACCAAGACGCACGACAACTTGAAAGCCGCGTTCGCCGGCGAATCGCAGGCGAACCGCCGCTACCTCTACTTCGCCGCCAAGGCCGACGTCGAAGGCCAGAACGACGTCTCCGCGCTGTTTCGCTCCACCGCCGAAGGCGAGACCGGGCACGCGCACGGCCACCTGGAGTACCTCGAGGCGGTGGGCGACCCGGCGACCAACCTGCCGATCGGCCGCACGCGCGAGAACCTGAAGGCGGCGGTGGCGGGCGAGACGCACGAGTACACGGACATGTATCCGGGGATGGCGAAGCAGGCGCGCGACGAGGGCTTCGGCGAGATCGCCGACTGGTTCGAGACGCTGGCGAAGGCCGAGCGCAGTCACGCCAACCGCTTCCAGAAGGCGCTGGACGCCCTGAGTGATTGAGCGCAGCTCGCTCCTGAGCCTCGAGGCCTACGCGCGGCAGCGGAACGACTTCCGCGCCAGGGTGATCGAGCACAAGAAGCGCCGCACGGTCCGTCTGGGCGAGCACGTCACGCTGCTCTTCGAGGACGAGCTCACCATCCGCTACCAGATCCAGGAGATGCTGCGCATCGAGCGCATCTTCGAGGACGAGGGCATCCAGGGCGAGCTCGACGCGTACAACCCGCTCGTGCCCGACGGCCATAACTGGAAGGCGACGATGCTGATCGAGTATCCCGATGCCGACGAGCGCAAGCGCGTCCTCGGGCGCCTGAAAGGCATCGAGCGCCAGGTCTGGGTGCAGGTGCGCGGCTGCGAGCGCGTGCATGCGATCGCCGACGAGGACCTCGAGCGGGAGAACGAGGAGAAGACTTCCGCGGTGCATTTCCTGCGCTTCGAGCTCGCGCCGCCGATGCGCGAAGCGCTGCGCAAAGGCGCGGAGCTGACGATCGGCGTCGAGCATCCCGAGTACCGCGCCCGCACGCTGGTGGCGCCGGACGTGCGCGCTTCGCTCGCGGCCGATCTCGCTTGAGGGCGCTCGCCGCCGCGGCGCTCGCCGTGCTCGCCGGCTGCGCGTCGAAGGATGCGGCGCTCAGCGACTGGGAGCGCGCCAACGCGCAGCGCGAGGCGACCGAGGAAGTGGTGGCTCCGCCGCAATACCCCGAGGGCGCGAGCCTGAGCGAGTTTGCGGTGCGCGACGCGGCCGGCTTCCGCTACTTCGTCGACAGCGCCACGCTCGCCGTCGGCAAGGACGGCGTGGTGCGCTACGTCCTCGTCGCGCGCAGCCCGGAAGGCGTCGAGAACGTGACCTACGAAGGCTTGCGCTGCGAGAGCGCCGAGCAGCGCGTCTACGCGCTCGGCCACCGCGACCGGACCTGGTCGCCGGCGCGCGGCGACTGGCGGCGCATCGTGCAGCCGCGGCACGTGGCGCTCGCGCGCGAATACTTCTGCCCGCAGAACGAGCCGATCCGCACGGCGGACGAGGGCCGCCGCGCGCTGCAGGGCGGCGGCCATCCCTTCTCGAAAGGCTTCGGCGGCGAGTTTGGACGAGGGCGCTAGCGCCCAGGGCCGCGGGCGCTAGAGCAGGACCAGGTTGTCGCGGTGGATGAGCTCGGGCTCGTCCATGTAGCCGAGGATCGCCTCGATCTCCGCCGAGGGCTTGCGCATGATGCGGCGCGTCTCCGCCGCCGAGTAGTTGACGATGCCGCGCGCGACCTCGCGCCCCTCCGGATTCAGGCAGGCGACCACCTCGCCGCGCTCGAAGTCGCCCGCCACTTCCACCACGCCGATCGGCAGGAGGCTCTTGCCGTCGCGCTGCAGGGCGCGCGCGGCGCCGGCGTCGAGCTTCAATCGCGCGGCGACGTTGAGGTGGTCCATCAGCCATTGCTTGCGCGCCGCGAGCGGCACCGTCTTCGCCGTGAGGAGCGTGCCGATGCGCTCGCCTTGCGAAAGGCGCACCAGGACGTCCTTTTCTTTCCCGGATGCAATGACCGTGTGCGCGCCGCTTCGGGCCGCCCGGCGCGCCGCCTGCACCTTGGTCAGCATGCCGCCTCTCGCGAGCGCGCTGCCGACGCCGCCCGCCATCAACTCGAGGCGTTCGTCCAGCGCATCGGCTTCGTGCACGAGCTTCGCGCCCGGCACGCGGCGCGGGTCCGCGTCGAAGAGGCCCGCCTGGTCGGTAAGGATGATGAGCGCATCGGCTTCCACCAGGTTCGTGACCAGCGCGCCGAGGGTGTCGTTGTCGCCGAACTTGATCTCGTCCGTGACCACGGTGTCGTTCTCGTTGATCACCGGGATCACGCCGAGCGAGAGGAGCGTGCGCAGGGTGCTGCGCGCGTTGAGGTAGCGCTGCCGGTCGGCGAGGTCGGCGTGCGTGAGCAGCACCTGCGCCGTGTGAATGCCGTGGCCGCGAAAGCAGCTCTCGTAGCACTGCACGAGGCCCATCTGCCCCACCGCCGCCGCCGCCTGCAGCTCGTGCATGTTGTGCGGGCGCCGCGTCCAGCCCAGGCGCTGCACGCCTTCGGCGATGGCGCCGCTCGAGACCAGGATCACGCGCCTTCCGGCGCGTACCAGCCCGGCGATCTGCTCGGCCCAGAGCGCGATCGCCGCCGCGTCGAGGCCGCGCCCCGCATTCGTGACGAGCGACGAGCCGACCTTGACGACGAGCGTCTTCGCGTTGCGCAGCGGGCTCACTTGGAACGCCGGCCGGCGAGCTCCCTCGCCACCGCCTTGCACACGTCATCGCAGCCCTGGCCGGTGAGCGCGGAGATGGCGAACCACGGGCGTCTCCAGCGCAGCGCGCGCACGATGCGCGCGGCGCGTGCCTCGGCGTCCTCGACCAGGTCGATCTTGTTGAACACCAGCCAGCGCGCCTTGCGGTGCAGGGCCTCGTCGTATTTCTTCAGCTCGCCGGCGATCGCCTTCGCCCCCTCTACCGCGTCGGTCGCCGACAGGTCGACGAGGTGCAGGAGAAGGCTCGTGCGCGCGAGGTGGCGCAGGAACTGATGGCCTAGGCCTGCGCCTTCGGCGGCCCCTTCGATCAGGCCAGGAATGTCCGCCACCACGAAGCTCGAGTGCCCGACGCGCACCACGCCGAGCGAGGGATTCAGCGTGGTGAACGGGTAATCGGCGACCTTCGGGCGCGCGCTCGAGACGGCGCGGATGAAGCTCGACTTGCCGGCGTTCGGCAGCCCGAGCAGCCCCACGTCGGCGAGCACGCGCAGCTCGAGCGCGAGGCGCCGGCTCTCGCCCGGCTCGCCGCGCGTGAACTGGCGCGGCGCTCGGTTCACGCTCGACTTGAAGTGCACGTTGCCCAGGCCGCCCTGCCCGCCGCGCGCGAGCAGCGCCTTCTCGCCGTCCTTCGCCAGGTCGGCGACCGGGTCGCCCGTCTCCGCGTCGCGGATGATGGTGCCGACCGGCACGGGCAGCAGGACGTCCTCGCCCGCGCGGCCGCTGCAGTTGGCGCCGGCGCCGCGCATGCCTTCCGCGGCGCGGTGAATGCGCGCGAAGCGGTACTCGACGAGCGTGTTGACGTTGCGATCGGCGCGCGCCCAGATGCTGCCGCCGCGGCCGCCGTCGCCGCCGTCGGGCCCGCCGCGCGGCACGTATTTCTCGCGGCGGAAATGCGCCGAGCCGTCGCCGCCCTTGCCGGCATGCACCTCGATCTTCGCTTCGTCGATGAATTTCATCGGTATAAATAAAAAAGCCCTATCGGCTTCGATAGGGCTTTCTGTGGGTTATGTACCGGCTACGCCGGCGCGCTTTCCGTGACGACACTCACCGTGTTGTTGCTGTTTTCGCCGCGCACCGCGTATTGCACCTGGCCGGCGACCCGCGCGTACAGCGTGTGATCGCGGCCCATGCCGACGTTGGTGCCGGGATGCACGCGCGTGCCGCGCTGGCGCACCAGGATCTGGCCGGCGTTGACGCGCTCGCCGCCGAACACCTTCACGCCGAGCCGCTTCGCCTGGGAGTCGCGCCCGTTGCGCGAGCTGCCGCCTGCTTTCTTGTGTGCCATCTGCCTTAGCCTTGAACGATGTCGTCGATGCGGACCTCGGTGAACGACTGCCGATGGCCCTGCGATTTCTGGTAGTGCTTGCGCCGCCGAAGCTTGAAGATGCGAACCTTGTCGTCGCGGCCGTGGCCGAGCACGGTGGCCTTGACGAGCGCGCCGGAAACGAGCGGCGCGCCGACCTTGACCGCCTCGCCGCTGCCGACGAGGAGCACCTGGTCGAAGGAAATCGCCGCCCCGACTTCCGCGGGGAGCGCCTCGAGGCGAAGCTTCGCGCCGGACTCGACGCGGTATTGCTTGCCGCCGGATTTAATGACTGCGTACATGATTGAAGATTAGGCCTTGCGCTGCAAAAGACCGAGAATTATAAGCGAATCATGACTTTCCTGTCCATGCTGGAGCCGGTCGCCGAGGATATGCGGCGGGTCGACGAGCTGATCTCGACCCGCCTGGAGTCCGACGTCCCGCTCGTGCGGCAGGTCGCCCATTACCTGGTCGCCGCCGGCGGCAAGCGCCTGCGCCCGGCGCTGGTGCTGCTCGCCTGCGGCGCGCTCGGGCACGTCGGAAAGAGCGGGGGCGAGGCGCGCCATACGCTGGCGGCGGTGGTCGAGTTCATCCACACGGCGACCCTGTTGCACGATGACGTGGTCGACGAGTCGGAGCTGCGCCGCGGCCACCGCACGGCGAACGCCGCCTTCGGCAACGCCGCGTCGGTGCTGGTCGGCGATTTTCTCTATTCGCGCGCCTTCCAGATGATGGTGGCGGTGGACGACATGCGGGTGATGCGCGTGCTCGCCGAAGCGACCAACACGATCGCCGCCGGCGAGGTGATGCAGCTCATGGGCAGCCACGACCCGCAGGTCGACGAGGCGCGCTACCTCGAGGTGATCCGCCGCAAGACGGCCAAGCTTTTCGAGGCCTCGGCGCGCCTCGGCGCCGTGCTCGCGAAAAGCGAGCAGGCCGTCGAGGACGGGCTTGCGAGCTATGGCGTCCATGTCGGCACGGCGTTCCAGCTGATCGACGACGTGCTCGACTACTCGGGCGACGAAGCGGCGATCGGCAAGAGCCTCGGCGACGATCTCGCCGAGGGCAAGCCTACGCTGCCGCTCATTCACGTCATGCGCTGCGGCTCGCCGTCCCAGCAGCAGGTGGTGCGCGGCGCCATCCTCGACGGCGGACGCGAAGACTTCCCGGCCGTGATGGAGGCGATCCGCGCCTGCGGCTCGCTCGACTATGCGCGCGCGGCGGCAAGGCGCGAGGCGGAGGCGGCCGCCGCGGCGCTCGCGCTGCTGCCGGCGTCGGAATTCAAGCGATCTTTGCTAGAATTGGCGTCCTTTTCCGTCGTGCGCCAGTCGTAGCCGCGTACGAAAATTCGGGGTGTAGCTCAGCCTGGTAGAGTACTGCGTTCGGGACGCAGGTGTCGCTGGTTCAAATCCAGTCACCCCGACCAATCTTCCGCCGATCGATTCAGCCCGCAGCGCGCGCGATCACGCGCAGCATTTCCGCGGCGCGCGCGCGATACGAGTGCTCGCGCTGGAACGCCGGCGCGGCGGCCAGTGCCGCCGCCTTGAGCTCGGCGGCGCGCGCGGGCAGCGAGCGCGCCAGCGCGAGCAGGTCTTCATCGCTGCGATAAATCAGCATTGCCGCGCGCTCTGCCGGTCCGAAGAGCTCGTCGAGCTCGCGCTTGTGGTCGACCAGCTGCGGCGTGCCGCAGGCCGCCGCCTCGAACACGCGCGGGTTCAGGCCGAAATCGAAGCGGCCGCGCCAGGTATGGATGTTGAGCGTCGCCTTGCTGCCCGCGAAGATCTCCACCATGCGCTGCGGCGTGAAGAAGCCGTGCTCGAGCCTGGCCCTGACCGGTGAGCCGGCGCGGAGCTTGCGCCGCCAGGGACCGAAGACGCGCAGGTCGGTACCTTGCGCGAGCAGCCGCTCGACGAGCGCCTCGCGCAGCGGCGACCAATCGCCGGCGAAGGAGAGCTCGCAGACCGGCGTGACGCCCTCGAGCGGCCGGTGCACCGCCGGATCGCAGGCGCTGGGCAGAAACGCCACGTGCTTGAGCCCTGCAGCGGCATAGGCGTCGACCGAATATTTCGCGTTGGTGAAGGCGAAGTCGTAATCGGGCAGGATCTGCAGCGCCCGCTCCCACTGGAACGGATCGTTCAGCCACCAGTTGGCGCTCGTGGCGCCGAGCTCGCGCACCCGGGCGAGCACCCGAGGGCTGACGTTGATGCCGTAGAGCGCCACGAAAAGGTCCGGCCGCGAATCGTTCACCGCGGCGAGCAGCCTCGCCTCGACCACCTCGCGCGCTTCGGCGCCGGCGAGCTTGCGCCTGAGCTTCTCGAGGAGCGTGGGCGAATAATCGACCACCTGCGTATCATGCCCGAGCTCCGCCAGCGCGTCGGGCATGAAGCGGTTCATGCGCACCGTATGCAGGTTGCCCGGCACCGCGACCAGAATTTTCATCTTGGCTATGATAATCACACCATGGGGCGCCTCCTCTCGCTGCTTCTCCTCGTCGTGCTCGCCGTCTGGCTGGTGCGCCGCGCGCTGAGGCGCATCGCGGCGCGCGGCGAATCGGCGCCGCCGCCGGCGCAGGCGGGCGCGACCGAAGAGCTCGTGCGCTGCGCGCATTGCAGCGTGCTGCTGCCGCGCGGCGAGGCGCGCATGGCAGCGGGCGCGCTCTATTGCGGCGAGGAGCATGCGCGCCTCGGGCCGCGCGCCTCGAGGAACGCGTGACGTCGGCCCCCGTGCGCTACGCGGAGCTGTTCCTGCCGCCGCGCGAGCGCACGCCCGACTCGTTCTGGATCTCGCTCGGCTACTTCAACCTGTACCGGGTGGCGCTCGCCGCGCTCTTTCTCACGCTTTCGCTGGTCTACGAGGAGCCGCTCAACCTCGGCTCGCGCTCTCTCGAGCTCTTCCGCCTGACCTGCGCCGTCTACCTCCTGCTCGCAGTGCTCTTCCAGGGGTTGCTGCGAACGCTGCGCGAGCACTTCAACGTGCAGCTGTCCCTGCATGCTTGCGTCGACGTCGTCGCCATCACGCTGCTCATGAATTCAAGCGGCGGGGTGCGCAGCGGCCTGGGCGTGATGCTGGTGATCTCGCTCATCGGCTCGGCGATCATCGCGCCGCGCCGCCTGAGCTTCCTGTATGCCGCGGTCGCCACCATCGGCCTGCTCCTCGAGCAGACCTACTGGGTGCTCGCGCACGACGTGCCCGCCAACAGCTTCCTGCAGCCGGGCCTGCTCGCCACGGGGTGCTTCGTGGTCACGGCGATCACCGCATGGCTCGCGCAGCGCGTAGTGGCGAACGAATGGCTCGCCCAGGTGCGCGGACGCGAGCTCGCGATGCAGACACGGGTGAACCAGCTCGTGCTGCAGGACATGCACGATGGCGTGCTGGTGCTCGACCGCCACGGCCGGGTGGTGCAGCACAATCCACAGGCGCAGCTCCTCCTGCAGGCCGACCAGCTCCTGGGCGCGGAAATCGACAGCCTGCTGCCCGATTTCGCCGAGCGCTGGCGCCATTGGCGCGCCGGGGGAAGCGCCGCCGCGGCGAGCGCCGATCTCAGCGTGCGCGGCCGCGACATCGGCCTGCGCCTGCTCGATGCCGGAACCGAGGAGGGCTACAGCGTGCTCTTCATCGAGGACACGACGCGCGCCCGCGAGCAGGCGCAGCAGCTCAAGCTGGCGGCGCTCGGGCGGCTCACCGCCAACATCGCCCACGAGATCCGCAATCCCCTGGCGGCCATCAGCCACGCCTCCGAGCTCCTCGCCGAGGAGAAGCGCGGCGACGACCGCGAGCGCCTGACGCGAATCATCCATGACAACACGCAGCGCCTCGAGCGCCTCGTGTCCGACGTGCTGCAGCTCAACCGCCGCGACCGCATCTCGTCCGACCCGATCCGGCTGCATCCCTGGCTGCGCGATTTCCTCGCCGAATTCGTGGCGAACGAGTCGACCGCGCCGGAGCGCTTCGCGGTCGACGTGGCGGCCGATGCCTGGATCGAGTTCGACCGCGAGCACCTGCGGCAGGTGATGTGGAACCTGCTGCGCAATGCGGCGCGCTACGCCGGGCCGGAGACCGGCGCCGTGCGCATCGCGCTGCGCGGCTACGGCGGCCGAGTCGAGCTGAGCGTGATGGACAACGGGCCGGGCGTGCCGGCGGCGCGGCAGGGGCAGCTCTTCGAGCCCTTCTTCACCACCGAGGCGAAGGGCACCGGCCTCGGGCTTTACCTTGCGCGCGAGCTCTGCGACGCGAACCGTGCGACCCTCGAGTACGTGAACGACGTGCAAGGCGCCCACTTCCGCATCCTGTGCCGCGAGGCGCGCGCCGCATGACC
>DATDCR010000284.1:0-3808 GCA_036524215.1 Burkholderiales bacterium | reverse complement strand
CGTCGAGACGAGCTTCATGTACTTCGCCATCAGCCCGCGCGTGTACCGCGGCTTGGGCGCCTTCCATTGTTTGCGGCGCCTCGCCAGCTCCTTGGCGGGCACGTTGAGCTGGATCAGCTGTTTCTTCGCATCGATGGTGATCGAATCGCCCTCCTTGACGAGCGCGATCGTGCCGCCGACATATGCCTCCGGGGCCACATGACCGACCACCATCCCCCAGGTGCCGCCCGAGAAGCGCCCGTCGGTGAGCAGTCCGACCGATTCGCCCAATCCCTGCCCGATGAGCGCCGACGTCGGCGCGAGCATCTCCTGCATGCCGGGACCGCCTTTCGGCCCTTCGTAGCGGATGACGATCACGTCGCCCGGCTTGATGCGCTTCGCCATGATCGCTTTCATGCACGCGTTCTCGGAGTCGAACACCCTTGCCGGGCCGGTGATCGACGGGTTCTTGAGCCCGGTGATTTTTGCCACGCAGCCTTCGGTCGCGAGGTTGCCTTTCAGTATGGCGAGGTGTCCCTGCCGGTACATCGGCTTGGACCACGGGCGGATGACCTCCTGGTCAGAACGCGGCTCGGACGGCACCTCTTTCAGCATTTCGGCGATGGTCTTGCCGTGGATCGTCATGCACTCGCCGTGCAGCGCGCCGTTCTCCAGGAGGATCTTCAGCACTTGCGGCACGCCACCGGCGCGGTGGAAATCCACGGCGACGAAGCGGCCGGAAGGCTTGAGATCGCAAAGCACCGGGACGCGACGGCGCACGCGCTCGAAGTCGTCGATCGTCCACTTCACGCCGGCTGCGCTCGCGATAGCGAGGTAATGCAGCACCGCATTGGTCGAGCCGCCGGTTGCCATGACGAGCGCAATGGCGTTCTCGATCGACTTGCGGGTGATGATTTCGCGGGGCTTGAGGTCGCGCTTGATCGCTTCGACCAGCACGCGCGCGGATTGGGCAGCGGAATCGGCTTTCTCGGGATCCGGTGCGGCCATCTGCGAAGAGCCGAGCAGGCTCATGCCGAGCGCCTCGAACGAGGAGCTCATCGTGTTGGCCGTGTACATGCCACCGCACGCGCCGACTGTCGGGCAGGCGTTCTTCTCGATCCCGGTGAAATCTTCCTCGTTCATCTTGCCGGCCGTAAAGGCGCCGACCGCTTCGAACGGGCTCACGATGGTGAGCGTCTGACCCTTCCAGGTGCCGGGCTTGATCGTTCCGCCATAGACGAACAGTCCCGGCACGTTCATCCGTGCGATGGCCATCATCGCGCCTGGCATGTTCTTGTCGCAGCCGCCGATGGCGAGCACGCCATCCATGGCCTGGCCGTTCACGCTGGTTTCGATGGCGTCGGCAATCACCTCGCGGGAGACGAGCGAATATTTCATCGCTTCCGTCCCCATGCCGATGCCGTCGGTGACGGTCGGAAAGCCGAACACCTGCGGCTTCGCCCCCGCCTCCTCCAAGGCCGCCATGGCGCGCGCCACAAGCGGCTGGATGCCGGCGTTGCACGGGTTCATGGTCGAATGGCCATTGGCGACGCCGATGATCGGTTTGTCGAAATCTCCATCGCCAAAACCGACCGCACGCAGCATCGCGCGGTTCGGCGAGCGCGCAACGCCCTGCGTAATGAGACGCGAACGGCGATTGAGCGGCTTGGAAGCATCCCTGGGGGCTGGCATGTCAATCTCCTTTGGCCGGCATTTTGCCGCGCCTGGCGGCCCCGGCCAATGCACTACGATATAGGGCGCCATGCTGGTTCATCCGAATTTCGATCCGGTCGCGTTTTCCATCGGCCCGCTGGCCGTGCGCTGGTACGGTCTCATGTATCTCGCCGGCTTCGCCGCAGGCTGGTGGCTCGGCACGCGACGTATCCGCGACGGCCTCGCACCCGTGACGCGCCAGCAGTTCGACGATCTGCTGTTTCTTGCGGTGCTCGGCGTGATACTCGGCGGCCGCCTCGGCTATGTGCTCTTCTACAAGCCGTTTCACTATGCGACGCATCCGCTAGAGATCTTCGCCGTCTGGCAGGGCGGCATGTCGTTCCACGGCGGCCTGCTCGGCGTGATGCTGGCCATGGCATTCGCCGCTTGGCGCCACCGCATCGATTACCTGCGGCTCATGGATTACGTGGCGCCGCTGGTGCCGCTCGGGCTGGCGGCCGGGCGACTCGGCAACTTCATCAACGGGGAGCTCTGGGGACGCGCGACTGACCTGCCCTGGGGCATGGTGTTTCGCAATGCCGGCGACGCGCCGCGCCATCCGTCCCAGCTTTACCAGTTCGCGCTCGAGGGGGTGACCCTCTTCATCATCCTGTGGTGGTTCTCTTCCAGGCCGCGACCCCGCGGCCAGGTGTCGGCGCTGTTCCTGATCGGCTATGGCGTGCTGCGCTTCATTGCGGAATTCGCGCGCGAGCCGGATGCGTTTCTCGGCTACCTCGCGCTCGGGCTGACGATGGGCCAATGGCTTTGCCTGCCGATGATTGCCGGCGGCATCGCCCTGTGGGCCTGGAGCCGGCGCCTAGCCGTCTAGCGACGCTTCGAGCAGCCGCGCCACGTGCAATGCCTGGCGTCCCGTGCCATCGGCAATCTGGTGGCGGCAGCTCGTGCCGTCGGCCACCAGCATCGCCTGCGGGGCGTCGCGTATGGCGGGCAGGAGGGACATCTCGGCCATCTGTCGCGAGACTTCCGCATGCTCGGCCTCGTAGCCGAAGCTGCCGGCCATTCCGCAGCAGCTCGTTTCCACCGTCCTGACCGACAAGCCGGGCACCATACCGAGGACCTTGTGCACGGCCGGCATGGCGTCGAAGGCCTTTTGATGGCAATGGCCATGCAGCAGCACTTCCTGATTCGTCTCGCGGAACTTGAGCCGTCCCGGGCGCTGCGCGAGGAATTCCTCGAAGAGAAACGAGTTCCGGGCCAGCGCCTCGGCGCCGTGCATCAGTACCGGGTATTCATCGCGTAGCGAAAGAAGGCAGGACGGCTCGAGACCGACGATCGGCACGCCGCGCTTCGCCGCTTCGCCGAGCACCTCGAGCATGTGCCGCGCCTCGCGCTTTGCCTCGTCCACCATGCCCACCGAGAGGAAGGTCCGCCCGCAGCAAAGTCCTGCCGGTGCGTGCACACGGTAGCCGGCCGCCCGCAGTACCCGCACGGCCGCGCGCGCATTTTCGGGCTCGTGATAGCGGTTGAAGGTATCGACGAAAAGGATGACATCGCCGTCCTGATCGCCCGTGTCCTGGAAATAATCGCTTCGCCAGCGCGGCATTTGCCGATCGGCCGCAAAGCCGATCGCCGTCTTCGCGAGCGCGGTGCCCAAATTCGCGAGCGGTGCCAGGCGCGCGGCGAATCGCGCATAGCGCGGCAGATAGCCAATGGCACGGTCGCGCAGGCTGTAGCCATGCTCGCGCTTATAGCGGGCGAGAAACTCGAGCTTCATGCGCGCCATGTCGACGCCGGTCGGGCACTCGCGTTTGCAGCCTTTGCACGAGACGCACAAGTCGAGCGCCGATCTGACGGCTTCGTCGCCCGCTTCGCCGAGCTGGCCGGATAACGCAAGGCGCAACGTGTTCGCGCGACCGCGCGTCAGATGTGCCTCGTCGCGCGTCGCACGGTACGACGGGCACATGGTGCCCGCATCGAACTTGCGGCAGTGGCCGTTGTTGTTGCACATCTCCACCGCTTTGTCGTAGCCGCCCCATTCTCCCCACTCGAGGACGGTCGGCGCTGCGCGCGTGGCATAGCCGGGCTTGAAGCGAAAGAGCGATGCGTCGTCCATCTTGCCGGGATTGACGATCTTCCCCGGATTCATCAGGCCGCG
>DATDCR010000283.1:0-2505 GCA_036524215.1 Burkholderiales bacterium | reverse complement strand
GCCCACGCGCAAGCGGGCCGAGAAGTAGATGGACGAGCCTGATACGCCCGCCGAGCTGAAGGCGCGGGCGCTCAGGCATCTGGTGCGCCGGGAGCATTCCCGCGCGGAGCTCGCGCGCAAGCTCGCGCCCCACGCCGAGTCGCCGGAAGCGGTGCACAGGCTTCTCGACGAGCTTGCCGCGAGGAAGCAGCTCTCGGACGAGCGCTACGCCGCGGAGCGCGCGCGCTCGCTGGCGCGCAAGTACGGCGCGGCGCGCATCCGCCAGGATCTCAAGGCGCACGGCGTGGCCGATATCGTGGCCGAGCGCGTCTGCGGCGGCGACGATCTGCAGAAGGCCAGGAACATTCTTGCGCGCAAGTACCGCGTGCCCGCGACGACGCGCGAAGAAGAGGCGAAGCGCATGCGCTTCCTGCAGAGCCGCGGCTTTTCGTACGACATCATTCGCGCGGCGCTGCGCGTCGAAGACGCCGAGTAGTTTTACCTCTTAGTCTTCTTTTCGCTCGACTGTAATCCGCGCCTTTTCATGGGCGTTCATCTCACTACAGGTGGTTTCTGTAGAAAGGAGGTGAAGGCGATGGATCAAGCACAAGCATTGGCCGTGGTTCGCTCGCTCGCGAACGGCGTCGATCCCGAAACGGGCGAAGTGTTTCCGTCCGAAAGCTCGTATCAGCGTCCGCTCGTCGTGCGCGCGCTCTACGAAGCGGCGGCGGCGCTCGAGCGCATGGAGCGCTTCGAGCGGCGCAAGGCGCAGCTGCCGCAGAAGACGGGCGAGCCGTGGAGCGAAGACGAGGACCGCAAGCTGCTCGCCGCGTTCGACGCGGGCCGCGCCCTGCAGGAGCTGGCGGCGGCGCACGAGCGCACGATGGGAGCGGTGCGCGCGCGCCTGCTGAAGTACGGGCGGATTAATGCCTAGTTACTTCTGCGGGCGCATCAACGCCTAGGATCCCCTTTCCCGGAGCGGCCGGCCGGCGCCTCCGGGCCTTTTGCGGCACTGCAGTAGAATTGTTGAATGAAATCAAGCGAGATCCGCGCGAGCTTCCTCGAGTATTTCCGCTCGAAAGGCCACAGCATCGTGGCTTCGAGCTCGCTCGTGCCGGCGAACGACCCCACGCTGCTCTTCGTCAACTCCGGCATGGTGCAGTTCAAGGACGTCTTCCTCGGCAAGGACAAGCGCTCGTACAGCCGCGCGACGACGGCGCAGCGCTCGCTGCGCGCCGGCGGCAAGCACAACGACCTCGAGAACGTCGGCTACACCGCGCGCCATCACACGTTCTTCGAGATGCTCGGCAACTTCTCGTTCGGCGATTACTTCAAGAAGGATGCGATCGCGTTCGCCTGGGAGCTGCTCACCAAGGTCTACAAGATCCCGCCCGAGCGGCTGTGGACGACGGTCTACCAGACGGACGACGAGGCGTACGACTTGTGGACGCGGATGGTCGGCGTGCCGAAGGAACGCTGCGTACGGATCGGCGACAAGCCGGGCGGCGCCAAATTCCAGTCGGACAACTTCTGGCAGATGGCCGACACCGGTCCCTGCGGGCCGTGCAGCGAGATCTTCTACGACCATGGTCCGGGCATCGCCGGCGGGCCGCCCGGATCGGCCGAAGCCGACGGCGACCGCTACATCGAGATCTGGAACCTGGTCTTCATGCAGTTCAACCGCGACGACCAGGGCAACATGAATCCGCTGCCCAAGCCTTCGGTCGACACCGGCATGGGACTGGAACGCATCGCAGCGGTGCTGCAGGGCAAGCACTCGAACTACGAGATCGATCTCTTCCAGGACCTGATCAGGGCCGCGGCGCGCGAGACGCACTCACGGGACCTCAAGAGCCCGTCGCTCAATGTGATCGCGGATCACATTCGCGCCTGCAGCTTCCTCATCGTGGACGGCGTGATCCCCGGCAACGAAGGCCGCGGCTACGTGCTACGGCGCATCATCCGGCGGGCTATTCGCCATGGGTACAAGCTGGGCCAGAAGCAGCCCTTCTTTTATCGCCTGGTCGCGGACCTGGACAAGGCGATGGGCGATGCTTATCCGGAATTGAAGAGCGCCAAGGACCGCGTCGCCGACGTGCTCAAGCAGGAGGAGGAGCGCTTCGCGGAGACGCTCGAGAACGGCATGGGCGTGCTCGAATCCGCGCTCGCCTCGGGCGAGAAGCTGCTCGACGGCGAGACCGTGTTCCGCCTGTACGACACCTTCGGTTTTCCGGTCGACCTGACGGCCGACATCTGCCGCGAGCGCGGTGTCATGATCGACATGGCCGGCTTCGAGGCGGCGATGGAGCAGCAGCGCGAGCGCGCGCGCGCGGCGTCGAAATTCTCCATGGCGGCAGGCCTCGAGTACTCGGGCGGCAAGACGGTGTTCCACGGCTACGAGAAGCTCGTGCATGCGGCAAAGGTCGTCGCGCTCTACCGCGAAGGCGCACAGGTGCAGCAGCTCAGGAGCGGCGAGACCGGCACGGTGGTGCTCGACGAGACGCCGTTCTACGCCGAATCCGGCGG
>DATDCR010000282.1:0-3054 GCA_036524215.1 Burkholderiales bacterium | reverse complement strand
GGAAAGAAGCCGGGGCAGATGGCGTTCACCGTGATGCCGTGCTCGCCCCATTCCGCCGCCAGCGCGCGCGTGAAGTTGATGACGCCGCCCTTGCTGGCGTGATAGGCGATGCCGCGCATGATGCGCGGGTCGGTGGCGGTCAGGCCGGCGACCGAGGCGTTGTTGATGACACGGCCGTAGCGGCGCGGAATCATGCTCCCCTTGCCGATCGCCTGCGTGATGAGAAACATGCCGTTCAGGTTCACGTTGACGACCTTCTGCCACGCGTCGAACGGGTGATCCTCGGCCGGGGCGCCCCAGGTGGCGCCGGCGTTGTTGACCAGGATGTCGACCTGGCCGAACTTCTTCAGCACCTCGGCCGCGACCGGCGCAATGGCTTCGGCCTTCGCCATGTCGCAGACGAAGGCGGTGGCATCGATGCCGGCTTTCTTGAGATGCGCCACGGCTTCGTCGAGCTCGTTCTGCCGGCGCGCCGTGAGGGCCAGCTTCGCCCCCATTTCGCCGAGGGCTTCGGCCATCTGCAGGCCGAGCCCGCGCGAGCCGCCGGTGATGAGCGCGATGCGGCCGTTGAGATCGAGAAGCCGGCGGACATTCGAAGGAGCGGAGGTCATAGGCCGGCAATCCTAATAGAATTTTTGCCGCATTTACTCCAATGACGACCCTCGTGATGTTCTCCGGCGGACTCGACAGCACCGCGATGCTGGTGCGGCTGCTGCGCGAGGGCGAAGCGCCGTTGCGAGTGCATCACATTCGCCTGGGGAACAAGGAGGGCCGCGAGGGCGCCGAGCAGCGCGCGGTCGCCGCCATCGTCGCCTGGTGCCGCGAGCGCTATCGTCCTTTCCGCTATTCCGAATCCGGCCTCGATTTCGAGGGCCTGGAGGCGATTCCGATCGACTACCTGTCGATCGCTTTCGTCGCCTGCCAGGTGGCGATCGACACGCCAGGCTGCGACCGGGTGGCGGTGGGCTCGCTCGCCCGCGATACGGATATCGAAAACCGCTCCGAGCGCCAGCGTCGCGTGTTCGAGACCATGTACGAGTGCTACCGCGCCCGCAAGCTCGGCGAGCCGAAGGTCGAGTGGATCTACCCCGTGTACCAGGCCACGAAAAGCGAGCTGGCGGCGGAGCTTCCCGGTGAACTGGTCGAGCTTACCTGGTCGTGCCGGCGCCCGGTCGGGCAGCCGGGCCAATGGCGCGCCTGCGGGGTCTGCAAGGCCTGCCTTGCCCGGGCGGGAATTTAAGACCAAAATCCCCGCTCGTCTTAGGGGCGCCGGGGAGGTACCTGTATGCGGGCAAGACGTACGGATCGCCGCATACTGATTTACAGCCATGACACGTTCGGCCTCGGCCACCTGCGCCGCTGCCGCACGATCGCGCACGCGCTCGTCGAGCGCTACAAGCACCTGTCGGTGCTGATCCTTTCGGGCTCGCCGATCATCGGCAGCTTCGACTTCCGCTCGCGCGTCGACTTCGTGCGCGTGCCCGGCGTGATCAAGCTGCGCAACGGCGAGTACACGCCGCTCAACCTGCACATCGACATCGGCGAGACGCTGTCGATGCGCGCCTCGATCATCCAGCACACCGCGGAGATGTTCGATCCCGACATCTTCATCGTCGACAAGGAGCCGGTCGGGCTGCGCGGCGAGGTGCTGCCGACGCTGAAGGCGCTCAAGCGCCGCGGCACGCGCCTGGTGCTCGGCCTGCGCGACGTGATGGACGAGCCGCGCCTGCTCGAGCCCGAATGGCAACGCAAGAAGGCGATGCCGGCGCTGCGCGAGCTCTACGACGAGATCTGGATCTACGGGCTGCCGCAGATCTGCGATCCGCTGGAAGGCATCGCGGTGCCGCAGCGCGTGCGCCAGAAGATGGTCTATACGGGGTACCTGCATCGGGAAGTCCCGCAGCACGGCACGCCGGCTCGCATGCCGGACATCGCCAGCCGGCCGTACCTGCTCGTCACCACGGGCGGCGGCGGCGATGGCGAATGCCTCATCGACTGGGTGCTGCGCGCCTACGAGCACGATCCGCTGCTGCCTTATCCGGCGCTTCTCGTCCTCGGGCCTTTCATGCAGGGCGAGCGGCAGGCCGAATTCATGGACCGCGCGGCGAAGCTCAAGCGGGTCGATGCCATCACCTTCCACGGCCAGCTCGAGACGCTGGTGGACCGCGCCGCGGGCGTCGTCGCCATGGGCGGCTACAACACTTTTTGCGAGGCGCTTTCGTTCAACAAGCGCGCCCTCATCGTGCCGCGCACGGCGCCGAGGCTCGAGCAGCACATCCGCGCCTCGCGCGCGGCGGAGCTCGGGCTGGTCAGCATGCTGTCCGACGATGGCAGCTACGATCCGGCGGTGATGGCCGCAGCGCTGCGCGCGCTTCCGCGCCAGAACCGTCCGTCGGACGTCGTCGTGCCGGGGCTGCTCGAAGGCCTGACGAACGTGTCGCGGCTGGTCGCACCCTGGATCGATCCCGAGGTGGTCGAGGAGGCGCCTGCCGCGCGGGCGCTGTCGCGGATCGGCTGAACGGCGGGTCGCTTTGCGCGTCGCTTTCGTCCTGAAGGGCTATCCGCGCCTCTCCGAGGCATTCATCGCGCAGGAGATCGCCGCGCTCGAGCGCCGCGGCCTCGAGATCCTCATCGTCTCGCTGCGCCGGCCCACCGACGATCGGCGCCATCCGGTGCATCGCGAGATTCGGGCGGCGGTGAATTATCTGCCGGAGTACTTGTGGCGCGAGCCGCTGCGCGTCTTGCGCTCCTGGCTGAATCTCAGGCGCGATCCGCGATACGCGGCCGCCCGGCGCTTATGGCTGAAGGACCTGCGACGCGACCCCACGCCCAATCGCATCCGCCGCTTCGGCCAGGCGCTCGTCCTTGCCGCGGAGCTGCCGGCCGACATCGAACGGCTGCACGCGCATTTCCTGCATACACCGGCGTCGGTGACGCGCTACGCGGCCGCGCTGCGCGGCCTTCCCTGGACGGCGTCGGCGCACGCGAAGGACATCTGGACCACGCCCGAATGGGAAAAGCGCGAGAAGCTGGCCGATTGCGACTGGCTCGTGA
>DATDCR010000281.1:0-8266 GCA_036524215.1 Burkholderiales bacterium | reverse complement strand
CACGGTGAGGGTTCTCGCCGCCTTGTCGACGGCAATCCTTATCTTTAGGTCCGGCTCCGACCCGTAGAGCGCGTTGTTCGCGAGCGCCTCGAAGCGCAGCTTGTCCGCCGCGTCGGAGGCATTGGAGATGAGCTCGCGCAGGAAGATCTCCTTGTTCGAGTACAAGGAGTGGATCATCAGATCGAGGAGCTGCTTCACCTCGGCCTGGAAGCCGAGCGTTTCCTTCGTCGTCGCCTCGGACATGCGCTCACTCATGCTGCTTGCCTCCGGACATTTGTCGCGAAATGGGGCGCTTTTGACCGCTTTTCAAGCCATTTAATTTGACCGGAATCAAACCGGCCCCGGTCCGTGCGGTGTGACAATGAGAGCCCGCAGGCTTCAGGGAGACCCCCAATGATTTCCAAGCGTTCAACGGCCGCAGCCCTCGCCGTCTTAGGGCTCGGCATGGCGACAGGCGCCGGCGCCCAGCCGGCAAGTTACGACGGATATGCTAGCAGCGGTGCTTCCGGAACCGTCTGGATGAATCCGTACGGATTGTGCTGGCGCAGCGGCGGCTCGTGGACTGCGCAGAAGGCGATCCCGCAGTGCGACCCGGACCTCGTGCCGAAGCCGACGCCGCGCGCCGCCGCGCCCGTCCCGGCGCCCGTCGTTGTCGCGCCGCCGCCCCCGCCGCCGGCGCCGAAGCCGATCGTCGCCGTAGCGCCGCCGGTGCAGGTCGACCGTGACTCGGACGGCGATGGCGTGATCGACCGTCTCGACCAATGCCCGGGCACGCGCGCCGGCGCGAAGGTCGACGCCGTGGGTTGCGAGGTGGCGGAAGTCATCACGTTGAAAGGCGTGAACTTCGCGACCAACTCGGCGCGTCTCACGCCGGGATCGACGAAGACGCTCGATGCCGCTGCCGCGACGCTTCTGAAGCGCGGCAACGTGAAGACCGAAATCGCCGGCCACACCGACGATCGCGGCTCCAACGCGCGCAACCAGACGCTCTCGCAGCAGCGCGCCGAGGCCGTGGTGAAATACCTGGTCTCCAAGGGCGTGAACCCGGCCAACCTCACCGCTCGCGGCTACGGCGAAGACAGGCCGGTCGCGGACAACAAGACCGAAGCCGGTCGCGCCGAGAACCGGCGAGTGGAGCTGCGCGCGCAGTAATATTGCAGCTTCGCGAACCCTCGATCCCCCGCCCAGGCGGGGGATTTTTATTTCCATGTCCGGCCCTCAGCCCGCAGCTTTGCAGGTCCAGTTCGACCCGTCGTCCGCGCGATTCGGCACCTCGCGCTCGCAGAAGCGGCTCGAGGACGAGCGGCTGCTGACCGGCCGCGGCCTCTACAGCGACGACCGCGAATTCGCGCACCTGGCGTCGCTCGTGCTCGTGCGCTCGCCGTATGCGCATGCTCGCCTGGGTTCGATCAATCTCGAGGAAGTGCGAAAAGCGCCGGGCGTCATCGCCGCGTGGAGCATGGCGGACCTTCGCGCCGACGGCGTCGGACACATTCCGTTTCCGCCGCTCTTCAAGCGGGCCGACGGCTCGCCGATGGCGGCGCCGCCGCGCACGCCGCTCGCCGAGCGCACGGTGTACTACGTCGGCCAGCCGGTTGTAGCCGTAGTCGCCGCCACTCGCGCGCAGGCGCAGGACGCGGCGGAGCTCGCCGCGATCGACTACGAGGACCTGGCTTGCGTGGTCGATGCGAAAAGCGCGATCGCGCCGGGCGCGCCGCTCGTCTGGCCGGAGGCAGCCGGCAACATCGCCGCCGAAGCGAGCTACGGCGAGCGCGCCAAAGTCGATGAAGCGTTCGCAAAAGCGGCCCACGTCACGCAGCTCGAGCTGCACAACCAGCGCCTGATCGCCATGGCGCTCGAGCCGCGCGCCTCGATCGGCGTCTTCGAGGGCGGCCGCACGACGCTCTACACGCAGAACCAGACGCCGAGCGGCGCGCGCGATCTCCTTGGCGCGGTGTTCAAGGCGAGGCCGGAAGACTTTCGCATCGTCGTCGGCGACATCGGCGGCGGCTTCGGCATGAAGACCGGACTCACGCCGGAAGATGCGCTCGTCTGCTACGCCGCGCGCAAGCTCGGCCGGCCCGTGAAGTGGCGCGCCGATCGCGCCGAGGACTTCCTGGCCGCGCACATGGGCAGAGACCAGCACGCGAGGGCCAGGCTGGCCCTGGATGCCTCCGGGAAAATCCTGGCGCTCGAGGTCGATACGCTCGGCAACATCGGCGCAACGCCGGTCGGCTCTTCCGCCATCATCCCGCTCGTGCTCGGGCCGAAGGTGCAGACCACGGTCTACCACGTGCCGCTCATGCATTACCGCGCGCGCGCGGTACTCACGCACACCATGGCCACCGGCGCCTACCGCGGGGCCGGCCGCCCGGAAGCGAACTTCCTGATGGAGCGGCTGATCGAGAAGGCGGCGCGAGAGATGAAGCTCGATCCCGTCGACGTGCGGCGGCGCAATTTCATCCCGCCGCAGGCGTTCCCATACCGCACGCATCTCGGCGACACCTACGACGGCGGCAATTTCTCCGCCGTGCTCGACAAGCTGCTCCTGCATGCGGACTGGAACGGCTTCCCGGCTCGCAAGGAGGGGTCGAAGAAGAAAGGCAGGCTGCGCGGCCGCGGCTTATCCGTCTATCTCGAATGGACCGGCGCGCTGCCGACGGAAACCGTCGACATCGAAGTCAACGCCGAGGGCGAGGTGACCGTTTTCTCCGGTACGCAGGCCATGGGCCAGGGGCTCGAGACCTCGTACACGCAGCTCGTCACGGAGGTGCTCGGCGTGCCGGTCGAGAAGGTGAAGATCGTGCAGGGCGATACCGACCGCGCGAACGGCGTCGGCAGCGTCGGCTCGCGCTCCGCGTTCGTCGGCGGCTCCGCCGTCGTCGCCGCCGGCCGCCGCGTGATCGTCGAAGGCAGACAGCGCGCCGCCGATGCGCTCGAGGCGGCGCCGGCCGATATCGAATACCGCGACGGCCGCTTCCGTATTGCCGGCACCGATCGCGCCATCGAGCTTGCCGAGCTGGCGGCGAGGGAGCCGAAGCGCATCCTGCGCGTGTCGGCGACCGAAACGCCGTCCACGCCGTCGTGGCCGAACGGGGCGCAGGCCTGCGAAGTCGAGATCGACCCGGATACCGGCCAGGTCGAGGTGGTGAAGATCACGAGCTGCGACGATGTGGGCCGCATCATCAACCACATGATCGTCGAGGGCCAGGTCCACGGCGGCATCGCGCAGGGCGTCGGCCAGGCGCTCTGCGAGCAGGCGGTGTACGACGCCGAGAGCGGGCAGCTCCTCACGGGCTCGCTGATGGATTACGCCGTGCCGCGCGCGAACGATCTGCCGCCCCTCTCGCCGAGCTTCGACGAGACGCTGCCGTGCAAGACCAACCTGCTCGGCGTGAAGGGCTGCGGCGAGCTCGGCACCATCGGCGCGGTGCCCGCCGTCGTGCACGCGGTCCTGGATGCGCTGAACGTGCTGCATCTCGAGATGCCGCTCACGCCGCAAAAGGTCTGGCGCACCCTGCATGGTGCTTCGCGCTGACGACCATCGCGCCTTTGCGTACGCCTTCGCGGCGTCGCTGCTTCTGCATGGCCTGATGCTGCTCGCGCTTCGCCTGCCGGCGACGCTGGAGCCGGCAGCGCCCGCCGGCGGCAAGATCGCCGCCCGGCTTCAGCTCGCAGAAGCATCACCAGTGGAGAAGTCCGCAGCACCAGTCAAGCGTGAAAGGCCCGTCCTTTCCCGTCCACCGCTCGTTGCAGAGACAGCACGGACGCCGGCAGCGTCGGCAAGGGAGGAAAGCATCGGAGGCCGGACCGCCGAGCTGGCAGCCGGTGTTCCATCCGCAATCCCGGCCGGCGCTCCAGCGCCGACACTCGATGCCGGATCGATCGCACGCTACCGCCAGCAATTGATCGGCATCGCGGTGCGCTACAAGCGTTATCCGCCGGAGGCGCTCGACGCGGGCGCTGAAGGCGCGGTCAGCGTGCGGGTGGACGTGTCGCCGAGCGGGCTTGCCGAGGTTGCCGTGAAGGGGAGCTCGGGCCACGAGCCGCTCGACGCGCAGGCGCTCGAGATGTTCCGCCACGCCGCGCCGCAGGTGCCGTTGCCGGCCGCGCTGCTCGGGCAGGCGTTCGGCGTCGAAGTGCGCGCGATCTACAGCCTGAAGGACTAGTCGAGCGGCGGATCGAGCCGGCGGGCGCCGTTGAAGCGCGCGCGCCAGTACCGCGTGTTGAGGCTTTCCACGCGCACGCGCTTCCCGCGCCGCGGCGCATGCACGAAGTTGCCGTCGCCCAGGTAGATGCCGACGTGGGAGTAGGGTCGACGGCGAGTGTTGTAGAAGACGAGATCGCCGGGCTCGAGCTCGGCCAGCTTGATCGGATGACCGATCGCGCGCTGCTCCTCGGTGCGGCGCGGCAGCGAGATGCCCCACGCCTGCTCGTACACGTGCGCCACCAGCCCGCTGCAGTCGAAGCCGGTGTCGGGCGAGGTGCCGCCGTAGCGATAAGGCGTGCCGACCGTGACGAGCGCCTCCACCGCGGCCGCGATGCGGAAATTGCTGAGCCTGTCCCCGCTGGCGTGCACGCTCGCCGATCCCAGGGCCGCAAGCAAGGCGCAGGTAAAGAGAAGCTTGTGTCCCATAATGCCTACATTGAGTGGAAGGGCGCGTCGACCGAGGCGAGCTTCGCGCGTTCAGGAAGAAAGATGAATCTCGGTACCTTGATCCGATTTGCCTTGTTCGCGCTCGTCGCCCTGCCGGCGGCGGCGCAGCACAGCCTGGAGATCGTCGGCCTGCGGCATCGCACGGCGGAGCAGGTGATCCCGGCGTTGACGCCGCTGCTCGAGCCGGGCGCGACCCTTTCCGGACAGTCCGGCCAGCTCTTCGTGCGCACGAGTCCGCGCAATCTGGAGGAGATCCGCCGCGCGCTGGAGACGATCGATACGCCGCAGCGGCGGCTCCTCATCTCGGTACGCTTCGACGAAGCCCTCGATGCCGCAAGCCGGGGCGTGGAAGCGGCCGGCCGGATCGCGAGCCGCGATTCGCGCATTGAAGTGCGTGGGCAAGACGGCCGTTCCCGCGCAAGCGAGCGCATCGACCAGCAGGTGCAGGCCCTGGAGGGATCGCGCGCCATGATCTATACGGGCCAGTCGCGTCCGCTGCGCCAGCGCCAGTTCATCCAGACCCCGGCGGGCGTCGTCTCGCAGGAAGTGACCGTGGTACAGGACCTGAATACCGGCTTCGAAGTCATTCCGCGGGTCTCGGGCGACACCGTGACCGTCGAAATCGCGCAGCAGCGCGTGACCCGGGCCAATTCTCAAGGCATGCAGACTGCGGCCAGCGGACGACTCGGCGAATGGTTCGAGCTCGGCTCGGTCGCCATGTCGCGCGCGCGAGATGAGCGTGGCATTGCGTCGTCAGCCCAGGTTATCGGCGGCGAAACGCGGCGCGTGTGGGTCAAGGTCGATGAAATCCCTTGAGGCGCTCTTTGCACCCGAGGGCGCGCTGGCGAGCGCGATCCCGGGCTATCGCCGGCGCCAGGAGCAGGTGCAGATGGCGCAGGCGATCGGGCAGGCGATCGAATCGACCGGCGTGCTCGTCGCCGAGGCGGGCACCGGAACCGGCAAGACCTTTGCCTACCTGGCGCCGGCGCTCCTCGCCGGCGGCAAGGTCATCGTGTCGACCGGCACCAAGACCCTGCAGGACCAGCTTTTCGACCGCGACCTTCCGGCCGTGCGCCAGGCGCTTGCTTCGGGGGCGAGCGCCGCGCTGCTAAAGGGCCGCGCGAACTATGTCTGCCTTTATCGGCTGAAGCGTGCGGCGGCCGACGGGCGCTTCGCCAGCCGCGAGGACGCGATGCATCTGCAGCGCATCCAGCGCTTCGCCGGCGTCACCGTCACCGGCGATCGCGCGGACCTCGCCGCGGTGCCTGAAGATGCGCCGGTCTGGGCGCAGGCGACTTCGACCCGCGACAACTGCCTCGGCCAGGGCTGCCCGGACTACGGCGACTGCTTCGTCATGCGCGCGCGCCGCAACGCGCTCGCCGCCGATGTCGTCGTGATCAACCACCACCTCTTCTTTGCCGACGTCGTGCTGCGCGACGAAGGCGTGTCTGAGCTGCTGCCCGCCTGCAATACGCTGATCTTCGACGAGGCGCACCAGCTGCCGGAGACGGCGCGCCTTTTTTTCGGCGAGCACTTGTCGACGAGCCAGCTCCTCGAGCTCGCGCGCGACGCGCGCGCGGAGCTGCGCGCCGCCGGCGGCGCGTCGCCCGAGCTCGAAGCGCTCGCCAACCGCCTCGACAAGGCGGCGCGTGATGCGCGGCTTGCGCTCGGCGAGACCTCGCCGCGGCTCGCCTGGCCGCAGGCCCTGCGCCTGGCCGGTTTTCCCGAGGCCCTGACGCGCATGCGCTCTGCGCTGAAGATGCTCGACGCCGCGCTCGCCGCGCAAGCGGAGCGCTCCGAGGGCCTCGAAGCCTGCGCCCGCCGCGCCGCCAGCGCCCACCTCATCCTGACGAGATTGCTCGAGGATGAGGCGAAGGAGCAGATCCGCTGGGCGGAGATCTTCGGCCAGTCGCTGCATCTGCATGTGACGCCGCTCCAATCGGCCGAGCTCTTCCGCAAGCAGATGCAGGACCATCCGCGCGCGTGGATCTTTACTTCCGCGACGCTCGCCGTCGGCGAAGACTTCCGCCATTTCACGCGCGAGCTTGGCCTCGACGAGGCGCGCACGGCACGCTGGGAAAGCCCGTACGCGTTCCGCGAGCAGGCGCTTCTCTACCTGCCGCGCGGATTGCCGCCCGATCCGAACGACCCCGGCTTCACGCAGGCGGTGATCGAGGCGGCGCTGCCGGTGCTCGAGGCGAGCGGCGGGCGCGCCTTCCTCCTCTTCACCAGCCTGCGCGCGCTGCGGCGGGCGCACGAGCTCCTGCAGGGACGCATCGACTATCCGCTCCTCGTGCAGGGCACCGGCTCGCGCAGCGATCTGCTCAATCGCTTCCGCACGCTCGGCAACGCGGTGCTCCTGGGCAGCGCCTCGTTCTGGGAAGGCGTCGACGTGCGTGGCGAGGCGCTTTCGCTCGTCGTGATCGACAAGCTGCCGTTCGCGCCGCCGGATGATCCGGTGCTCGGCGCGCGCATCGATGCGGTGAGGGCCGCCGGCGGCGATCCGTTCAACGAGCTGCAGCTGCCGCAGGCCGTGCTGCAGCTCAAGCAGGGCGCGGGCCGCTTGATCCGCGACGAAGCCGACCACGGCGTGCTGATGCTGTGCGATCCGCGGCTGCTTTCGCGCTCCTATGGCCGTCGCGTGCTGAGGAGCCTGCCGCCGATGAAGCCCACGCGCAGCCTCGACGAGGTGCGCGCCTTCTTCGCTACGCTCGGCGACCCTTCAGCTCGTCTTCGATGTGGATCCGGATGATCTCCTCGAAGCTCTTGTCGGCACGAAAGCCGAGCGCCAGCGCGCGCTGAGGATCGAAGTTCCGGGGCCAGCCCTCGACGATGCGCATGATCGTCGCGTCGGGCTTGCGCCGGATGAGGCGCGTAGCGGGCTCGCCGGCCACCTTGCGCAGTGCCTCGATCTGCTCGCCCACGGTGACCGAGACGCCGGGCATGGAAAGGTTGCGGCGCGTGCCGAGCTGCGCCGTGTCCATCTTCGCCGCGTGCATCAGGAAGCCGATCGCGGCACGCGGTGAAGCGTGCCAATGGCGCACGGTCTCCGGCACCGGCAGCTCGGCTTCCTGGCCCGCGAGCGGCTCGCGGATGATCCCCGAGAAGAACCCCGAGGCCGCCTTGTTCGGCTTGCCCGGGCGCACGCAGATCGTCGGCAGGCGGATGCCGATGCCGTCGAAGAAGCCGCGCCGGCTGTAGTCGGAGAGCAGAAGCTCGTCGATCGCCTTCTGCGTGCCGTAGCTCGTGAGCGGCGCGTTCAGGAATTCGTCGCCGATCGCGTCCGGGAACGGCGCGCCGAAGACGGCGATCGAGGAAGTGAAGACGAGCCTCGGCTTGTAACCGTCGCCGACCTTACGCACCGCCTCGAAGAGCAGGCGCGTGCCGTCGAGGTTGACGCGATAGCCCTTGTCGAAATCGGCCTCGGCTTCGCCGGAGACGATCGCCGCGAGGTGGAAGATAAGGTCGGGCCGCGAGGCGAGGAGCTTCTCTGCCTCGCCCGGCGCCGACAGGTCCGAGGCGATGGCCTTGCCCTGCACCCCGGCCGGCAGCGTGGGCGGCACCACGTCGTGCAGGATCAGCTCGCCCGCTTCGCCCGCCAGGCGCTCG
>DATDCR010000280.1:0-14721 GCA_036524215.1 Burkholderiales bacterium | reverse complement strand
TGCGCATCGCTCGATAGTCGCATATTCGCGTCGCCTGCGGAGATAGTGCCCTGACCCCGAATTAGTCCAGGGTGCGGCGGTAGAAGCCGAGGCCGACGGTGATGACGACCAGCATGAAGGCGACGATCGGCCAGAGCTGCGGCAGCATGTCGGTGAAGCCGTTGCCCTTCAGCATGATGCCGCGCACGAGGAGCAGGAAGTGCGTGAGCGGCAGCATGTTGCCGATCCACTGCGCCCATTCCGGCATGCCGCGGAAGGGAAACATGAACCCGGACAGCAGGATCGACGGCAGGAAGAAGAAGAACGTCATCTGCATCGCCTGCAGCTGGTTGCGCGCGAGCGACGAGAACGTGATGCCGAGCGTCAGGTTCGCCGCGATGAACACCAGGACGGCGAGATAGAGCAGCACCGGGTTGCCCATCATCGGCACCTCGAACAGGGCGAGGGCGAAGCCGATGATCAGGGTCACCTGGATCAGGCCGATCATGATGTAGGGCACGATCTTGCCGGTCAGCACCTCGATCGGCAGCGCCGGCGTCGAGAGCAGGTTCTCGAACGTGCCGCGCTCGCGCTCGCGCGTCATGGCGAGGCCGGTCATCAGCACCATCGTCATGGTGAGGATCGTGCCGATCAGCCCGGGGACGATGTTGTAGGCGGTGACGCCCTCGGGGTTGTAGCGCCGGTGCACGCGCACGTCGAACGGCGGCGCGACGGGCTTGAGCTCGGCGAGCGTTCCGCTGAGCTCCCGGTTGAGGGAAGTCAGGGAGAGCTGCGCGAGCGCCGCCATCGCGTTGCCGACCGCCGCCGGGTCCGACGCGTCGGCCTCCACGAGCAGGACGGGCCGCTCGCCGCGCACCAGCTTGCGGCCGAAATTCTCGGGAATCGTGACCGCGAACTGCACGCGGCCGCGCGCCAGCTCCTCGTCCAGCTCCTTCTCGTCGCGCACGAAGCGGTCGAGGCGGAAATAGCCGCTCGTCTGCATCGCCGCAAGCAGCGTGCGCGAATACTGGCTCGAGTCGGCCGACAGCACCGCGGTCGGCAGGCGCTTGGGATCCGCGTTGATCGCGTAGCCGAAGAGGATCAGCTGGATCACCGGGATGCCGATGATCATGCCGAAGGTCAGCCGGTCGCGCTTGAGCTGGATGAACTCCTTGACGATGATGCCCATCCAGCGCGACAGGGAAAACGATGCGGAGAAGCGCATTACTCCTGCTCCGCGCCTTCCATCAGGTGGATGAAGACGTCCTCCAGCCCGGCCTGCGAGCGCCGCCAGCGCAGCTGCGCGTCGTCGGCGAATTCGGTGACCGCCAGGTCGAGCGCGCGCTCGTCCTCGCCGGTGACGTGCAGCGTGTTGCCGAACGCGGTGACGTGCGCCACGCCGGGCTTGTTCCGCAGCTCGGCCGCGAGCTGCGCGAGCCGCGCCGCCGGGCCGGCGACCTCCCAGGTCGAGAGGCGATACAGATGCAGCACCTCGTCCGGCGTGCCGGTGGCGAGGAGCTTCCCATAGGCGATGTAGGCGAGCCGGTGGCAGCGCTCGGCTTCGTCCATGTAGTGCGTGGCGACGAGGACCGAGATGCCTTGCGCGGCGAGGGCATGGATTTCCTCCCAGAAGTCGCGCCGCGCCTGCGGATCGACGCCCGCCGTGGGCTCATCCAGCAGCAGCAACTTCGGGCGGTGAAGCATGCAGGCGGCCAGGGCGAGGCGCTGCTTCCAGCCGCCCGAGAGCTGGCCGGCGAGCTGATCGCTTCTCTTCTCCAGTCCCAGTTCCTTGAGGGAAGCGGAAACGGCCGCGGTGCGATCGCGCATGCCGTACATGCGCGCGACGAAGTCCAGGTTCTCGCGGATCGTGAGGTCTTCCCACAGCGAGAAGCGCTGCGTCATGTAGCCGACCTCGCGCTTGATCGCGGCCGTCTCGTTGACCACGTCGTAGCCCAGGCATTCGCCGCTGCCGGAATCGGGCTTGAGCAGGCCGCAGAGCATGCGGATCGAGGTCGTCTTGCCGCTGCCGTTCGGGCCGAGGAAGCCGTAGATCTCGCCGCGTTTGACCTGCAGCGAAAAATCCTTGACCACGTGCTTCCTGCCGAAGCTCTTGTTCAGCCCTCTGACATCGATCGCGAGATCGCTCCTCATTTTCCTATTTCAGGCGCACATCGATCGGCTGCCCGGGTCGCAGCGGCGCGCCCGGCAATCGCGCCTCGACGAGGAAGAGCAGCTTGGCGCGCGACTCCTTGCTGTAGAGGACAGGCGGCGTGTACTCCGCCTGCGACGAGATGTAGCTCACGGTGGCGTCGACCTTCTGACAGCCGTCGCAGCTGATCTCCACCGGCCGCCCGACCGCGAGGCCGCCGACGATGGTCTCCGGCACATAGAAGCGCGCCTTGACGTTGCCTGGAGGCAGGATCGAGGCGACCGGCCGCCCGGCCGGCACCCATTCGCCCTCGGCGAAGAAGGTGTCCTGCACCAGGCCGGAGACGGGCGCGGCGACGCTCTTCTGCTCCAGGCGCCACGCCGCCTGCGCGAGCGCGGCCTTTGCCGTCGCGATGTCGGCCTGGGCGGCCTGCCGCTCGCCCTCGCGTCCGAGCGGCATCTGCGCGTTCCTGAGCTGCGCCTCGGCTTCCTTGACCCGTGCCTCGTCCCGCTCGACGGCGCTGCGCGCGTCGTCGAGCCGCGCCTTCGCGCTGAAGCCCTTCCGGTAAAGCTCTTCTTCCCTCTTGAAATTCGCCGTCGAAAGCTGCTGCGCGGCTTTCGCCTGGTTTAGCTGCTCGCGCAGCGCCGCGATCTCCGGCGCGCGGCGCGGCGCCTGCACGTTGTCGAGCTTTGCCTGCGCGCTCTTCATGCGCTCCTCGGCTTCCGCGCGCGCGGCGCGCTCGGACTCCTGCTCGAGCGCGAACACGGGCTTGCCGGCCTGCACCTGATCGCCGCGGCGCACATAGAGCTTCTGCAGCTGTCCGGCGTAGGGCGAGGCGAGCATCACGTATTCGCCTTCGACATAACCCTGCCATCCGGCATCGTCGTGCTTCTGGCATGCCGCCAGGCTCATGACCGTCAGGACCAGGACAAACAGGGTCAGATGAACATTTCCTCTTTTCACGGTGCGCCCTTTGCGATGCAGGCCGCGGCTTTGCGCAGCACGGCCTTCGCCTCGGCCCGCGCGGCAGCGTTGTCGCGCGCGAGCTGAAGCACCGCGCAGCCGATGATCGCGGAATGGAGGAAGGCGACGCTCTCTTCGTCGGTCTCGAGGCCGGCCGCGGCGAGGACCGGCGTCATGCGCGCGCGCAGCTCGTCGACGAACTTGCGCATGCGCTGGCGGATCTTGGGATCGCGATCGGCAGCGCCGACCAGCGCGAGCATGATGCGCACGCGCTTCTTGTCCGCGGCGCCGGCGGCGATGCCTTCGGCGACGTGCGCCGGGCTCTGCACCGGGTCACCCGCGAGCTGGCCGGCGAGCTTGCCGATCGAATAGCGCGCCACCTCCTGCAGCAGGTCGGCCCGCGTCGGGAAGTAGTAGGTGAGATGGCTCTGCCGCACGCCCGCCGCCTTGCTCACCTTGGGCTGCGTGAGCTGATGCGCGCCGCCCTCGGCGAGCAGGCCGAGGGCCGCCTGCAGGATGCGTTCGCGTACCTCCATTTGGTAATATTACCAAACCGGCGGCCCGTTACCATGCGCGCCATGGCATCGCCCCTGCGCCCTTCGGCGCCTGCGCCGTTCAGCGTGCGCAGCTTCCGCTTCCAGTGGCCGGCCGACCTGGCGACCTCCTGGGCCTTCGAGATGGAGAACCTGATCCTCGGCTGGTACATCCTGTCGGCGACCGGGTCGGTGGAGCAGCTCGTCCTCTTCGCCGCGCTCGCCTGGCTGGGCTCGGTCTTTTCGCCTTTCTTCGGCCTGGTCGGCGACCGCATCGGCTTTCGCGCGCTCCTTTGCGCGACGCGCGCCGGCTATGCGCTGCTCGCCGCGACGCTCGCGGTGCTTTCGCTTACCGACAGCCTGCGGCCGTGGCACGCCTTCGCCATCGCGGCGCTCGCCGGCCTGGTCAGGCCGTCGGACATGGTGATGCGCAACGTGCTCGTCGCGCACACCATCCGCCCCGAGTGGCTGATCGGCGCGCTCGGCATCTCGCGCACCACCTCCGACACCGCAAAGATCGCCGGCGCGCTGGCCGGCACCGGAACCGTGGCGCTCGTCGGCATGGGGCCGGCCTACCTCGGCGTGACCGCGATGTACGCGGCCGCGTTCCTGCTCTCCCTCGGCGTGGCCGGACCGCCGCGCCACGCCTTCGCAACGACGCCCATGGAGGCGCTGGCGAGCCTCAAGCAGGCCGTGCGCTACATCTGGAACACGCCCGAGCAGCTCGCCGCCTTCAGCATCGCCTTCCTCGTCAACCTGCTCGCGTTCCCATTCTTCCTCGGCCTGTTGCCGTACGTCGCGAGAGACGTCTACGACATCGGCCAGGCGGGTCTCGGCTACCTCGCCGCCGCGTTCGCCACGGGCGCGCTCTTCGGCTCGCTCGTCGTCGGCGCGAGCCGCCTCGCGCGCCGCGCCGGCCGCGTCATGCTCGTCGGCGCCGCGGCGTGGTTCATCGCCATCCTTCTCTTCGGGCAGACCCGATCGCTCGGGCTCGCGCTCGCGCTGCTCTTCGCGTCAGGCTGCCTGCAGAGCATCTGCCTCACGCCGCTCGCCGCGGTGATGCTGCGCTCGGCAAGCGGCGAGATGCGGGGCCGAGTGATGGGCATGCGCACGCTCGCCGTGTGGGGCTTGCCGGCCGGCCTGGTGCTTGCCGGACCGAGCATCGAGCATGTCGGCTACGCGGGCACCACGCTGATCTATGCCGGACTCGGATTGGCGGCGACGATCGCCATCGGCTACGCGTGGCGGCGAGCGCTGTGGCATCGCTCGGCCGCCGCCAATTCAGGGTTCTAACCAAACAACCGCCTCGGCGTATAGTGCAATGGCCTCTGGGGGACAAGGGAGCTTCGCAATGGACCTCGTAACGCGCGCCAAGAACATCCTGCTCAAGCCGAAGGAAGAATGGCCGGTGATCGCCGGCGAGACGACGAACACCGCGGATCTGTACAAGAACTACGTCGCGCCGCTCGCGGCGGTGCCGGCGGTCGCGGGGCTCATCGGCATGAGCCTGGTCGGCATGCCGATGGTCGGCCGCATCGGCATCGGCGCAGGGCTCGTGACGATGGTGGTGCAGTACGTGCTGGCGCTCGCCGCGGTCTACGTGCTCGCGCTGGTCATCGACGCTCTCGCCCCGAACTTCGGCGCCGAGAAGAACATGGGACAGGCGCTCAAGGTCGCCGCGTATTCGATGACGGCAGCGTGGCTCGCCGGAATCTTCGCCATCATCCCGATGCTCGGCATCCTGAGCATCCTCGGTCTCTACAGCTTCTACCTGCTTTATCTCGGCCTGCCGGTGCTGATGAAGGCACCGGCCGAGAAGGCGACGCTTTATACCGTCGTGGTGGTGATCGTCGCGATCGTGATCTGGCTCATCATCGGCGCGGCGACCGGAATACTGATGCCGCGTCCCGAATTCCAGATTCAAGGACGCTGAGCCCGTTGAGCATCATTCCGGCTTGATGCCGGCGGCCTTCACGATCGGCCACCACTTTTCGATCTCGGCCGCCTGCAGGGCGCCGAGCGCCTGCGGTGATTGCTGCTCGCGCGGTGGAATCTCCTGGCCGAGATCGGCGAGGCGCTGGCGCACCGTGGCGTCGGCGAGCGCGGCCACGATGGCCGCATTGAGCTTGTCGACGATCTCGCGCGGCGTGCCTCTCGGCGCCCAGACGCCGTACCAGATGGAGATGTAGAGCCCGGGCAGGCCCGCTTCATCCACGGTGGGAATCTCGGGCGCCGCGGAGAGCCGCGCCTTCGCCGTGACCGCGTAGGCGCGGATCTTTCCCCCGCGCACGTGCGGCAGCGAGTTCGACGCCTGGTCGACCATGAACTGGATGTGGCCCGCGATGAGATCCTGCAACGCGGGCCCGGTACCGCGGTACGGGATGTAGGCGAATTGCGTGCCGGTGGTCTTCTGGAAATACAGTCCGCCCATGTGCGATCCCGAGCCCACGCCGGCTGTTCCAAGCGATGCCTTGCCCGGGCTCGCCCGCAGCCACGCCACCAGCTCCTTCAAGTCGTTCGCCGGCACGGCAGGATTGGCGACGATCAGCAGGGGGTTGGTGGCGATCATCGCCAGCGGCTCCAGATCGCGCAGCAGGTCGTAGCCGAGCGGGTAGATCGCGCCGTTGATGACGTGCGTGCTCCAGTGGCCGATGCTGAGCGTGTAGCCGTCGGGCGCGGCGCGGGCGACCCGCCCGACGCCGATCGTGCCTGCCGCTCCAGTGGTGTTTTCGACCACCACCGTCTGGCCGAGCGTCCTGCCCATCGGCACGGCGATCAGGCGGGCGATGGTGTCGACGGGCCCGCCGGCGGCAAAGGGGGCGACCATGACGATCGGCCGCGACGGATAGCCCTGCGCCGCCGCCGGGCCGGCGGCGCCGAATGCGGCGACAAGGACGAAGGCAAGAAGCTTCACTGGTTGAGCAGCGGAATGCTCTTGTAGTCCTTCGGCGCCGGAATCGACGCCAGGTAGGCGTGGATGTCGGCGAGGTCCGCCTCCGGGAGGATTTCCTTTTGATACGGCGGCATGCCGCCATTCGTGTTGCGCACGAAGACGGTGAACGCCTCCCAAGCCATGGGCTTGGGCGCGAGGCGCGTGCCGCTCATGCCGCCCTGGCCGACGAAGCCGTGGCACTGGTAGCAGCCGTGCTTCACGTAGGCGTCCTTGCCTTTCTGCGCGTCGCCGGCGGCGAACGCCGGTAACGCAACCAACAGTATCGTGAAGAGTGAAAAGCGCATCTCGGTCTCCCTTAGCGCGGTTGCGTCCAGACGTTGAGCAGGGCCGGCTGGCCGGACTGCACGACCTTCACGGCTTCTCTTAGCGCGGGTCCGAGCTGCGCTGGATCCTTGATCGGCCCCTTCGCCCACCAGCCCATCGATTCGGCGAGCTTGTGGTACTCGATGTCCGGGTTCTGGATGCCGGTGCCCACCGGCGTGATGTCGCCGCCCAGGTTCACGGCGCGGTTCCTGAAGTTCGACATCACCTGCAGGTGCATCACCTCGCGGTGGTACGCGCGGTTGTTGTGCATGACGGCGAGAAGCGGGATCTTGTGCTTGGCGGCCGTCCACAGGACGCCCGGCGCGTACATCAGGTCGCCGTCGGACTGAATGCTGACCGAGAAGCGGCCGGCGTCGCGGTTGGCGAGCGCCGCGCCGATGGAGGCGGGCGCGCTGTAGCCGACGCCGTAGCCGCCCGAGCGGCCGATGTAATGATGATGCTGCGCCAGCGGCCACAGCCGCGTGTGCCAGTTGCTGATGTTGTCGGCGGCGACGAGCGACCAGTCGAGGTGCTTGATGGCGCCGTAGGTTTCCATCGCCATGCGCGCGGTGCTGATGGGGCTCGCGTCCCACGCCAGCGCGGCCGCCTGCCGGGCGCGCAGCTTGCCGTCCTCGTGCGCCTTCTTCGCCGCCTCGGCGCGCTTCTCGATCGCGGCCTTGCGCGAGCTCGGCAGCGCGGCGCGCACCGCCTCGATGAGCGCCGGCAGCGTTGATTCGGCATCGGCCGCCATCGGCACGTCGACCACCTGGAAGCGCTGGAAGTCCTGGTAGTTCGACTTGGTGATGAGCTCCACCGCGCTGATGCTGATCAGCTTGGTGCCCGCTTTCACGCGCGGGCGGCTCGCGCCCATGCCGTCGTTCTCGCCGTTGTCGGTCCAGGCATTCACAGTGGCCCAGAAGTCCGGGATCTCGAGGCCGAGGACCACGTCGGCGCCGCCGATCACGCTCGGCGGCGAGCTGAGGTAATGGGTGCGCGGGAAGTTGACGCGGTTGCCCTGGTCGACGACGCGCGCCTGGAGGAGCTCGGCGAGCTGCACGAGGAGCTGGATGCCGTTCGGCGTGCGCGCCGCGCGATCGGCCACGATCACCGGGTTCTGCGCTTCGGCGAGGAGCCGCGCCGCTTCCTTCACCGCGCCCGAGTCGCCTTGCGGCGGCGCGGTCGGCACGTAGCGCGGAATGTAGAGCTTCTCGCTGCCATGCGCCCTGACCGGCTCCTGCTGCAGGCCGGCGTCGAGCGACATCATCACCGGTCCGTACGGCGGCGTCATGGCGATCTTGTACGCGCGCACGAACGACTGCGCGAAGTGCTGCAGCGACACCGGCGTGTCGTCCCACTTGGTGAAGTCGCGCACCAGCGCGTTGACGTCCTGCGCCGAGTGGAAGGTCGGCACGCCCGGCGGGCGGTGCGCGGCGTCGAGGTCGTTGCCGCCGACGATCACCACCGGCACGCGGTCGCACCAGGCGTTGTAGACCGCCATCGAGGCGTGCTGCAGGCCGACCGTGCCATGCACGAGCGCCATCAGCGGCTTCCCGGCGACCTTGAAATAGCCGTGCGCCATGGCGACCGACGATTCCTCGTGCATGCAGGTGAGGAACTCCGGCATCCGGTTGCCGCCGTAGTTGATGAGCGACTCGTGCAGGCCGCGGAAGCTGGAGGCCGGGTTCGCCGTCAGGTACTTGATGTTCAGCGTCTTGATGACGTCGACCATGAAGTCGGAGCCCGGCACGCCCTTGATGCGCGCCGTGCCCGCTTCGCGCGGGTCCGCGCTTTCCGCCGCGGCGATCTGCATCGGCGGCGGCACGGACGAGACCGGCTTCGGCGCTGCGGGCTTTTCCTTGGCCAGCGTCGCGGCCGGGATGGCGGCAGCGCTGGCGACAACTCCGGTCAGGAAGCGGCGGCGGTCCTTGCGAGCCATCGGTGTCTCCTCCTCGAGCGCGATGCGGCGAGGAGAAGACTATAACGGCCTTACCAGAGCGGCAGCGGCCTCTGCGCGAAACCGGCGGCGTAGCCTTCCGCATAGCGGGACGAATCCGCCCGGCCGCCTGATGCAGCGCAGCGTCCCGCATAGCGCTCGATCTGCGAGCCGGCGCCGAGGCGGCCGTCGCGCATGCCCACCTGATACATGTCGCTGCTGCAATCGGCGCCATCGATCGCGGCGCAGCCGCTCGCCAGGGTGGCGAACGCCGCGGCGTAAACGAGGTATTTCATGGGACCTCCTGTGATCCCCCCAACGGAGCTAACGAGCAGGCGCCGCCACTATTCCGGATTGATGCCGGCTTCCTTGAAGCCCTGCGCCCAGGCGACGAGCTGCTGCTTCACGAACGTGCCGAGCTCCTGCGGCGTCGAGCCGGCGAGCGCGAAGCCCTGCTTGTCGATCAGCTCCTTGATCGCCGGCTTCGAGATGATCGCGTTCACCTCCTTGCTCAGGCGCGCGGTGACCTCCGGCGGCATGCCGGCCGGGCCGAAGAGGGCGGCGAAGAACTCGACGTTGATCGGCGGCAGGCCGGCCTCGACCGTGGTCGGCACTTCCGGCAGCAGCGGCCAGCGCTGCGGCAGCGTCACGGCGAGGGCGCGCAGGCGCCCGTCCCTGATGTGGGCGAGGCTGCTGGTCGGCGTCGCGAAGACGGCGTGGATCTGGCCGCCCAGGATGTCGGCCACCGACGGGATCTCGCCCTTGTAGGGCACGCGCAGCATGTCGACGTTGGCGGTCTTCACGATCTGCGCGTAGGCGAGCTGGCTCGCGCCGCTGTAGGTGGCGAAGTTGATCTTGCCGGGGTTGGCCTTGGCGTAGGCGATGAACTCGTCCATGTTCTTCGCCGGCAGGCTCGGCGTCGTGACCAGCAGGAACGTGTATCGCCCGACGAGCGTGATCGGCGTCAGGGCGGTCACCGGATCGTACGGCGGCTTCTTCTGCATGTAAGGCACCTGGCAGATCGCCGTGTTGGTGGCGACGAAGAGCGTGTGGCCGTCGGGCGGCGACTGGATCACCTGCTGCGCGGCGATGGCGCCGTCGGCGCCGGGCTTGTTCTCGACGACCACCGGCTGCCCCAGCGCGTCGCCGAGGTCCTTGGCGATGGTGCGCGTGACGAGGTCGGTCGAGCCGCCGGCGGGGAAGTGCAGCAGCATGCGGACCGGCTTGGCCGGGTATTGCGCGAACGCTGCGGCACCCCACAGCAGGCATAGCAGCGGCAGGAAACGCTTCGGCACGGCAGTCCTCCTCCTAGAGGTTCACCGCCGCCAGCATAAACCAGCTACGCGAAGACGGCTTCCGCCGGCAGCGGCACCTTGCCGTACTCGAGCGTGCGGCGGATGCGGTAGGCCTCGCCCTTCACGGTCTTCGGCTCCCGCGAGAGGTCGACGATCTTCTGCGGCCTGAGCGATTTGCCCTCGCTGTCCTTGATCACCATCACCCGCGGCAGCAGCCGCTTCGCGAGGTTCTGCGCGATCACGATGCCGGTCTCGCCGCTATTCATCTCGACGATGCTGCCGACCGGGAAGATGCCGAGGCAGCGGATGAACTGCTCGACCAGGAAACCGTCGAGCAAGGTGCCACGGTGCTTGTAGAGGATGCTGAGGGCCGTCGAGGGCGCGAGCGGCTCTGCGTAGGGGCGCCGGGCGGTGAGGGCGGTGAAGGTATCGACGATGCCGGCGACGGAGCCGATCAGGCCGATCTCCTTGCCGGCGAGCTTCTTCGGATAGCCGCTGCCGTCGTGGCGTTCGTGGTGCAGGCCGGCGAGCTCGGCGAGGCCGGGCGGAAGGTGCGGCGTGGCGCGCAGGATCTCGACCGAGTACTGCACGTGCTTGCGCGCCTGCTGCATCTCGTCCTCGGTCAGGCGCTCGCGCTTCTCCAGGAGCTTGGTCGGCAGGCGTACCTTGCCGATGTCCTGCAGCAGGCCGAGATGGCCCAGGAGCGCGATGTCGTCGCGCGACATCTCGAGGAAGCGGCCGAACACCGTCATGTAGACCGACGAATCGACGGCGTGGGCCTGGGTGTAGTCGCCCTTTTCCTTGAGCTGCGTGAAGAGCAGCATCGCGTCCGGGTTGCGCAGCACGCTTTCGGTCACGCCCTCGACGGCTTCCGTGACGCGCTTGCCGTCGAGCGTGGCGCCGGACTGCAGCGGCTTGAGCACCGCCTCGCGCAGGGCCTCGGTGCTCGCCGCGTGCTTGCGCACGGCGACGCCGTACTCCGCCTCGATCGGCGCCTGCTCGGGGTACTTGGCGATCTTGGTGCGCGAAAGGTCGACCGCGCTCTTCATCGGCAAGAGCGTGTTGTCCGGCAGCTTGTCGAGGATCTCGCTGCGATCCGGGTCGACGTAGACCACCTTGCATAGCTTCTGCAGGACTTCGATCTGCTCGGCGCGCTCGAGCACGAAGCCCTGGAACTTGAATGGCGTGTCGGTCCAGGGACGATCGAGCTCGGCGACGTACATGCCGAGCTTGAGCTCCGAGACCGGGACGGTCTTTCTCACTGCGGGTTCCCCTAGAGGCTAAAGGTTACACTAGCTCATGCTCGATGCACGAGACGATCCGGCGCTGGTTCGAGACGACGGCGGCGCCGAAGTGATGCGCGAACGCTGCGATTTCATCTATCGCCGCGCGTGGCACGCCGTCGGCGCGACGCTGGTGCTGAGCATCCTGCTCAGCGCGTGCCTGTGGCGCCTGCGGCCAACCGAACTCATTCTCACCTGGCAGGGGCTCGTAATACTTTGTGCGGCCGCCTTCGCCGCCCTCGCGCTCGCTTATCGCCGCGCGAAAGATTCAAATGCGCAGCCCGACTGGGTGCGCCGCGCCGCATTCGGCGCCGCGGCACTCGGCGCGAGCTGGGGGTTCGCCGCCGCCGTGTTCTTCCCCGGCGGGCAGGACGAGCAGCCGCTCATCGCCTTCGTCGTCGCGCTGGTCGCCGCCGGCGGCATCCCGCTCTTCTCGACCGTGTGGTGGGTGTACGCGATCTATGCGGCGGCGATCGTGCTGCCTTTCATGGTGGTCCTTTTCGCGCACGGCACGGCGTCGCTGCAGCTCTTCGGCGCCGTGGTGCCGCTGTTCTATCTGGCGAGCGTTGCCACGGCGTGGCAGCTGGCGAAGGTCTTCACCAGCGCCTACGGCGTGCGCAGCGCCTACCGCAAGCTCTCGGACGAGAACGCCGACATTCAGACGCAGCTCGGCGAGCAGCTCGACAGCCTGCTGGAGGCGCATCGCGAGGTGCAGGCGTACGGGCGCAAGCTCACGCTCTTTTCCGAGCGCGCGCCGATCGCCGTCATCGAGACCGACGCGCGCGGCACCATGCTCGAGCTCAACCCGGCGGCGGAAAACCTGTTCGGCTGGGCCGCCTCCGAGATGCTCGGGCGCAATGTCGTCACCATGCTCCTCGGCGGCGACAACCTGGCGAAGACCGAAGACTGGTGGCGCGGCTTCACCGCCGCCGGCAAGCCCGAAACGCTGGTGGTGGAGGAGTGCCTGCGGCGCGACGGGCTCGCCCTTTCCTGCGAATGGACGCTGACTCCGCTCCTCAACGAGGAAGGCCGCGTTTCGTCGGTGGTCCTTCACGGGCGCGACATCACGCAGCAGCGCGCCTCCGAGCGCGTGCGCAGCGAGTTCACCTCGACGCTCTCCCACGAGCTGCGCACGCCGCTCACGTCGATCCTCGGCTCGCTGCAGCTCATGCGCACGGGGATCCTCGGCGACCTGTCCAAGGACATGGACGAGATGACCGAGATCGCCGAGAAGAATTCCAAGCGCCTGCTCGACCTGATCAACGAGGTGCTCGACATCGAGAAGATCGAGTCGGGCCGCATGTCGCTCACGCCGGAGCCGGTGGCGCTCGACGAGCTGCTGCGCGAGGCGGTGCAATTGAACCAGGGCTTCGCCGACCGCTTCTCGGTCAAGCTCGCAATCGCCGGTGAGCTGACGCCGGTCACGGTGCGCGCCGATCGCAAGCGCCTGATGCAGGTGGTGACCAACCTGCTCTCCAACGCCGCCAAGTTCTCGCCGCCCAACGGCGCGGTGGAGATCAGCGTGGCGCGCCGCGACGGCCGCGTGAAGGTCGGCGTCGGCGACCGCGGCCCGGGCATTCCGGAAGCTTTCCGCGGCCGCATCTTCGGCCGCTTCGCGCAGGCGCACTCGGCCGACGCGCGCATCAAGGGCGGCTCGGGGCTGGGACTCGCGATCTCCAAGCGGCTGGTGGAGCTGATGCAGGGCGAGATCGGCTTCGAGGACCGGCCCGGCGGCGGCACCACCTTCTTCTTCGAGCTGCCGGTGCTGATGGCGGCGGAAAGCGATGCCGCCGGCCCGGTGCGCATCCTGATCACCGAGCAGGATACGGTCGCCGCCGAGTACATGGCGATCGTGCTCGAGAAGGCCGGCTATCGCGTCGACTCGGTGCCGAACGCGAAGGACTCGCGCGTGCTCCTGGCGCGCTGGCAATACGGCTGCTGGCTGCTCGATACGCGCCTGCCGGACGCCGCCGACGCGCTGGCGCTGGTCGACGAGCTGAGAGAGCAGCTGCACGACACGCGCATCGTCATGCTGGCGAGCATCGGCACCGACCGCGACGGCGCCTCGCAGGCGGGAGAGCGCGGCGTCGTCGACTGGCTCGCGAAGAACGATTCGCGCGAGCACATCCTCGACGTCGTGGCCCGCGCGCTCGGCCAGACGCCGGCGCCGCAGGCCGCGGCCTAGCTACTTCGAGGTTGCGCCCGCCGCGCTCGTGCGCCCGGCGATCTGCTGGGCGAGCTCCAGGTGCTCGCGCACCTTGGATTGCGCCTTCTGCACCGCCGACTTGAGCTCGCTGTCCTTCGCCTTCGAGGCGACGTTCTGCGCCTCCTGCAGCGCGTTCTGGTGGTCCTTCACCATCTGCTCCATGTAGTGCTTGTCGAACTCGGCGCCGGACTTGCGCTCGGCCATCTTCATCTGCGCCATGTCCTTCATGCTCGCCGAATCCGGCAGCGACACGTCCTTCGCCCTGGCGAGCGCGCGCAGCTCCTGCAGCATCTGCTCGTGGTCCTGGGCCATCCTGCTGGCGTAGCTCTTCACCTCCGGGCTCTGCGCCCTGGAGGCGGCCGACTTGGCGGCCGCGATCTCGTTCAGGTTGTCCTGCGCGAGCTGCTTCATCGCCGCGGCGTCGGCGTTGTCGATCTTCTGCGCGAACGCCGGCAGGCTGGCCAGCAGCGCGATGGCCGTCAAGGAAACGAGGGATCTCATGGTCTTGCTCCTGCGGGTGGGATGACCTCCCGCCCCGTGCAAGCCCCGTGCCGAATTCGGGGTCAGGGCACTATCTTTTCCGCGATGGCATCGCCCCAGGGCGACATGATCTCCGTGCAGCCCATGTTCTGGTCGCCCGAGCGAAGGACCGCGGCCGGGACGGCGAAGTGATAGGGGAAGGGGAGCCGCCGCGCTACGGTCACGGCGAAATCCTTCTCGAGCGCCTTGACCGCTTCGGCCGGTAAAGCGGCATCGGCGATTACCCGATCCCCGCCGCTCATGTCGATGCGGGGACGGTGGAAGGCTTCCTCGAGCGTCGCGCCGTCGTCGATGAGGAAGGCGCCGATCTGCAGCACCGTGCCGACGATCTTGCGGCCGCCCGAGGCGCCAAGCGCGAAGCGATCGCCCTTCGGTGTCTGCCCCACCACCGGGCAGTAATTGGCGAGGCAGCGCTTGGCGGGCGCGAGCGAGTTCGGCTTTCCCGGCTCCGGGTCGAACCACATGATGCCGTTGTTGAGCGGCACGCCGGTCGAAGGCGACACGACCCGCGAGCCGAAGATCGAAAGCAGGGTCTGCGTGACCGCGCACAGGTTACCTTCCCGATCGACCACGCTGAAATGCGT
>DATDCR010000279.1:0-11539 GCA_036524215.1 Burkholderiales bacterium | reverse complement strand
GCTGCCGCCGACGGCATTTCTCGAGCAGCCGGATCCGGCGTGCAAGCTGCGCCACGTGCCGCTGCGCGCGGAAACGGTCGCGCCGCCGCGTGCGGTGATGTCGAATTCCTTCGCCTTCGGCGGCTCGAACGTCGTGCTGGTCGCCGAGCGCGCCTAGCCTGGGAATTGGAGGAAGTCTGGTGGCCAAGGCCGGAATCGAACCAGCGACACACGGATTTTCAGTCCGCTGCTCTACCAACTGAGCTACTTGGCCGTCTTCGGGAGCAACTGCGCGGGAAGGGCGGGATTATAAAGAAAAAGGGCGCCGACTCCGGCGCCCTTTCTCTTTGCAGCAGATCCCCGCTTGCGCGGGGATAACTCGACTTGCGTCGAGTTACATGTCCATGCCGCCCATGCCGCCCATGTCGGGCATGCCGCCATGGGAGTGGCCGCTGCCGCCCTTCTTCTCTTCCACCAGCTCCGCGACCATCGCGTCGGTGGTGAGCATCAGGCCTGCCACGGAAGAAGCGTTCTGCAGCGCGGTGCGGCTGACCTTGGTCGGGTCGATGACGCCCATCTGCACCATGTCGCCGAACTCCTCGGTCTGCGCGTTGAAGCCGTAGTTGCCCTTGCTTTCGAGCACCTTGTTGAGCACCACCGACGGCTCGGCACCGGCGTTGTCGACGATGATGCGCAGCGGCTCTTCGAGCGCCTTCATCACGATCTTGATGCCGGCTTCCTGGTCGTGGTTGTCGCCCTTGAGCTTGCCCTCGAGCGCCTGCTTGGCACGGATGAACGCAACACCGCCGCCCGGGACGACGCCCTCTTCGACCGCAGCGCGCGTCGCGTGCAGCGCGTCGTCGACGCGGGCCGTCTTCTCCTTCATCTCGACCTCGGTCGCGGCGCCGACCTTGATGACCGCAACCCCGCCGGCGAGCTTCGCCACGCGCTCCTGCAGCGTCTCCTTGTCGTAGTCGCTGGTCGCTTCGTCGATCTGCACGCGGATCTGCTTGACACGGCCTTCGATCTGCTTTCTCTCGCCGGCGCCGTCGATGATGGTCGTGTTCTCCTTGGCCGCCTCGACCTTCTTCGCGCGTCCGAGATCCTTCAGCGTCGCGTTCTCCAGCTTCAGGCCGAGCTCTTCGCTGATCACCGTGCCGCCCGTGAGGATGGCCATGTCTTCGAGCATCGCCTTGCGGCGGTCGCCGAAGCCGGGCGCCTTGACGGCGACGGTCTTCAGGATGCCGCGGATGTTGTTCACCACCAGCGTGGCGAGCGCTTCGCCTTCCACTTCCTCGGCGATGATCAGCAGCGGCTTGCCGGCTTTCGCCACCTGCTCGAGCACCGGCAGCAGCTCGCGGATCGACGAGATCTTCTTGTCGTGCAGGAGGATGTACGGGTCCTCGAGCACGGCGATCTGCTTCTCGGGGTTGTTGATGAAGTACGGCGAGAGGTAGCCGCGATCGAACTGCATGCCCTCGACGAGATCGAGCTCGTTCTCGAGCGACTTGCCGTCCTCGACCGTGATCACGCCTTCCTTGCCGACCTTGTCCATCGCATCGGCGATGATCTTGCCGATGTGCGCATCGGCATTCGCCGAGATGGCGCCGACCTGCGCGATCTCCTTCGAGTTCGAGCAGGGCTTGGAAATCTTCTTCAGCTCCTCGGTCACCGCAATCACGGCCTTGTCGATGCCGCGCTTGAGGTCCATCGGGTTCATGCCCGAGGCGACGAACTTCATGCCCTCGCGCACGATTGCCTGGGCGAGCACGGTCGCGGTCGTGGTGCCGTCACCGGCCACGTCGGAGGTCTTGGACGCCACTTCCTTCACCATCTGCGCGCCCATGTTCTCGAACTTGTCCTTCAGCTCGATCTCTTTCGCCACCGAGACACCGTCCTTCGTGACGGTCGGCGCGCCGAACGAGCGCTCGAGCACGACGTTGCGGCCCTTGGGCCCAAGCGTCACTTTGACGGCATCGGCCAGGATGTTCAGGCCGTGGACCATCTTGGCGCGCGCGCCTTCGTGGAAACGTACTTCTTTTGCTGGCATTGGATTTCTCTCCTAAATGCGAATTGCGGTTACGCGCGTTCGCTCAGTTGCCTTCGATTACGCCCATGATGTCTTCCTCGCGCATGACGAGGAGCTCATCGCCCTTCACCTTCACGGTCTGCCCGGAATACTTGCCGAACAGGATGCGATCGCCGACCTTGACGTCGAGCGGGATGATCTTGCCGGCGTCGTCTTTCTTGCCCTTGCCCACGGCAACGATCTCGCCCTGGTCGGGCTTCTCGGCGGCGGTGTCGGGAATGACGATGCCTCCCGCGGACTTGCGCTCCTCTTCGATGCGCTTGACGATCACGCGGTCGTGTAACGGACGAATTTTCATGCTGGCTCCCAAATAGAAGAACTGGTGAAAACACTCGTATTACAATGGGTTGCGATGCGCCTACCCATGAAATCCTGGAAGCTGAGGCGGTTTAGCACTCAACTCGGACGAGTGCTAATAATAGCGGCGACAGCCTGTAGTTTCAAGGCCACGGCCGCAGATCTGCCGCGGAAGTCCCTGGATGCGCTCCGGGCGGCCGGCATCCCGCAGGCAAGTGTGGCGGCCTGGGTGCAGGAAGTGGGTGCTGCGCGGCCGTCGATTTCCCTTCATGCCGAAGAGCCGATGAATCCGGCTTCGGTGATGAAGTTAGTGACCACCTACGCGGCGCTCGAGCTACTTGGCCCGGCCTACCAATGGAAGACGGAGGCCTATCTCGACGGCGAGCAGCTCCTTCTCAAGGGCTACGGCGACCCGAAGCTCAATTACGAGAGCTTCTGGATGCTGCTTCGCAATCTGCGCGGCCGCGGCCTGCGCGAAATGCGCGGCGACATCGTGGTCGATCGCAGCTATTTCGCCCCGACCCCCAACGGCGCCTTCGATACCGAGCTTTTTCGGCCTTACAACGTCACGCCGGACGCCTTGCTCGTCAATTTCAAGTCGCTTCGGTTCACCTTCGTTCCGGAGCTCGACAAGAGCGTCCGCGTGTTCGCCGAGCCGGCGCTGCCGGGACTCGAAGTCGTCAACTCGCTCAAGCTCGGCAACGGCGCGTGCCCCGACGGCAACCGCGCCTTCCGCGAGCTCATCCAGGCGAGCTTCCAGGCGCGGCCGCCGCGCGCCACGTTCTCCGGCGTGTATCCGCTCGGCTGCGGGGAGCGCGACCTCAACGTGGCGCTGCACGAGCCGCTCGACTATGTCGGCGCGATGATCCGGCAGCTGTGGGCCGAAATGGGCGGCACGTGGGAAGAGCGCAACGGCAGGCCGGGCAGCGTGCGCGAAGGCACGGCATCGCCGAACGCCCGGCTGGTCTACGTGCACGAATCCGAGGCGCTCGCCGAGATCGTGCGCGACATCAACAAATTCTCGAACAACGTGATGGCGCGGCAGCTCTTCCTCACCATCGGGGCCGAGCGCGGCGGCCCGCCGGCGCGCGCCGAAGAAGCCTCGCGCGCCATTCGTGAATGGGTGGCGGCGAAAAAAATCGCGGCGCCGGAGCTGGTGCTCGAGAATGGCTCGGGCCTTTCGCGCGTCGAACGCATAAGCGCCCGGCACCTGGGGCAGCTTCTGCAGGCGGCCTGGTACAGCCCCGTGATGCCCGAGTTCGTCTCGTCGCTGCCCGTCGTCGCTGCCGACGGCACCATGCGCAAGCGGCTGCGCGGGGAGCGCATCGCCGGTCATGCGCATGTCAAGACCGGCCTGCTGTCGGACGCGCGCGCCATCGCCGGCTTCGTGCTCGACCGCCAGGGGCGCCGGCACGTGGTGGTCATGATCGCCAACCATCCGAGGGCGCCGCAGGCCGATGCGGCGATGGATGCGCTGCTCGAGTGGATCTACGACTCGCCTACAAGCCCAGCTCGGCCCATAACGAATCGACCCGTTTCTTCACCGCGTCGTCCATGACGATCGGCTGCCCCCAGCGGCGCGCCGTTTCGCCGGGCCACTTGTTCGTCGCATCGATGCCCATCTTCGAGCCCAGGCCGGAGACGGGACTCGCGAAATCGAGGTAATCGATCGGCGTGCGCTCGGCGAGAAGCGTATCGCGCGCCGGGTCGACGCGCGTGGTCACCGCCCAGATGACCTCCTTCCAGTCGCGCACGTCGATGTCGTCGTCGCAGACGATGATGAACTTCGTGTACATGAACTGCCGCAGGTAGCTCCAGATGCCGAACATCACGCGCTTCGCGTGGCCGGCGTACTGCTTGCGGATGCTCACCACGGCCAGCCGGTAAGAGCAGCCTTCGGGCGGCAGGTAGAAGTCGACGATCTCCGGAAACTGCTTCGCGAGCAGCGGCACGAAGAGCTCGTTCAACGCGACGCCGAGCATCGCCGGCTCGTCCGGCGGCTTGCCCGTGTAGGTGGAGTGGTAGATCGGCGAGCGCCGCATCGTGATGCGCTCGACGGTCAAGACCGGGAAGCGCTCCACTTCGTTGTAGTAGCCGGTGTGATCGCCGTACGGCCCTTCCTCGGCCGTATCGCCGGGGCGGATCACCCCCTCGAGGACGATCTCGGCCGTGGCCGGCACTTGGAGCTCGCTGCCAATGCATCTGGCAAGCTCGGTGCGCGCGCCCCTCAGCAGGCCGGCGAACTGATACTCGCCGAGGGTATCGGGCACCGGCGTCACGGCTGCCAGCATGGTGGCCGGGTCGGCGCCGAGCGCCACCGCGACCGGAAACGGCTCTTTCGAGACTGCGACGTGATCGCGGAAGTCGAGAGCGCCGCCGCGATGCGCGAGCCAGCGCATGATGACGCGATTGCGGCCGATCACCTGCTGCCGATAGATGCCGAGGTTCTGGCGTTTCTTCTGCGGCCCGCGCGTCACCGTCAATCCCCACGTGATGAGCGGCGCGGCATCGCCGGGCCAGCAGGTCTGCACGGGCATCCGCGCGAGATCGACGTCGCCGCCTTCCAGGACCAGCTCCTGGCAGGGCGCGCCGGAGCGCTCCTTCGGCGCCATGTCGAGCACGCGCTTGAAGAGCGGGAACTTGTCCCACAGCTCGCGCAAGCCGCTTGGCGGCTCGGGCTCCTTCAGATACGCCAGCAGCTTTCCGACTTCGCGCAGCTCCGTGGCGTCCTTTGCCCCCATCGCCGCCGCCACGCGCGCGACGCTGCCGAAAAGATTGGCGAGAAGCGGCATGTCGGACCCCTGCGGCTTCTCGAAAAGCAAGGCCGGCCCGCCCGCGCGCAGCACACGATCGCAGATTTCCGTGATCTCGAGCCGCGGCGAGACCTCAGCGCGGACGCGCTTCAGCTCGCCGCGCGCCTCGAGCTGCCCGATGAACTCGCGCAGGTCGCGGTAGCTCACCGGGTTGCGGCCATCAGGCGCTCGCTGGCCATCTCTGCGAAGTCAAGCAGCAGCGTGTCGCGACCGCGCACGGCGTAGACGCGCTCCGAGCCGCCGAGCAGGACTGTCAGCGTCGTCGACCCGCGCCAGCCGAGCACGCCGAGCGCCGCGCCGCCGAGCGCGCAGGCGAGCGCCATCGCCGGCAGCAAGGCCGCCATCACCTCGATGAAGCGGAAAAAACTGTAGAGCGCACGCGCCACGCCCTGGCCGCTCGCCGCCATTTCGTCGGCGGCGCCGTGCGCAACGCTGCCGATCGGCCCGGCAATGGCCAGCATGAGCAGCGCCAGGACCACCAGTGCAACGCCCCAACCGACGCGTCGCGCATCGCGCTCGAAGGAAACGCTGAGCGCGGTAATGCGCGCGAGCGGCACCGTTTCCAGGTGCGACTCGCTGCGATGCACGAGGCAGCGCGGGTAAAGCGTGAGCTGCGAGCCGCGCAGCAGGCCGCTCGTGAAATCGAAGCGCATCAGCGCTGCCGGTGCCTCGTCGCTCATCCGAGGGCGAAGGCTGCGACGATGCCGGCGAAAATCGCGCCGCCGACCCAGTTGTTGTGCCGGAACGCCTTGAAGCAGCCCGCGCGCGTTCGATCGCGGATCAGCCGCCAATGGTAGATCATCATGAGCGCCGCGCTCCCAAGGCCGGCATAGTAAGGCCAGCCAAGCCCGCGCGCGAAGCCCACCAGCGCAAGAAGGGCGAGCATCAGGGCATAGCTCGCCATGACGGCGGCCACGTCCCACCGCCCGAGCGTCAAGGCCGAAGTGCGAATGCCGATCTTTGCATCGTCGTTGCGGTCGACCATCGCGTATTCCGTGTCGTACGCGAACGCATAGAAGATATTCGCCGCCAGCAGGAGCCAGCACTCGAGCGGCAAGCGCTCCTGCACCGCCGCGTAAGCCATCGGAATGCCGAAGCCGAAGGCGATGCCGAGATAGGCCTGCGGGAAGGCGAAGAAGCGCTTGCTGAACGGATAAGTGGCGGCGATCGCGAGGCCGGCGAAGGACAGCGCGATGGCGAGCCGGTTGAGATAGAGCACGAGCCCGAAGGCGGCGATCGCCAAGGCGGCCGCCACGGCGAGCGCCTCCCAGGGCTCGATCTCGCGCGCGGCGAGCGGCCGATTGCGCGTGCGCTCGACGTGCGGATCGAAATTGCGGTCGGCGTAATCGTTCACGGCACAGCCGGCCGAGCGCATGAGCAGCGTGCCGAGAACGAACACGGCCACGATGCCGGCCGACGGGCGCCCGCCGGCGGAGAGCCAGACCGCCCACAGCGTCGGCCACAGCAGAAGCAGCGTGCCGATCGGCTTGTCGAGTCGGATGAGACGCTCGTAGGCGTCGAGCCGCCTTGCGATGAAGGCGAGATCCACGGGCTAAGGATAACGCAGCGTGTCTTACGCGCTAGGTATCGAGCATTTCCTGCCGCGCGCCGAGCCATCGCGCGACATGAGCGCGAGCCGCGTCCGGGTAGCGCTGCGCCATTTCCTCGGCGGCTTCGCGCGCTTTCGCGATGAGCTCGGCGTCGCGCTCGAGGTCGGCGAAGCGCAGCAAGGGCTGTCCGCTCTGCCGCTCGCCCAGGTATTCCCCGGGCCCGCGCAGCTCCAGATCACGCTGTGCGATGGCGAAGCCGTCATTACTCTCGTAGACGACCTTCAAGCGCTCGCGCGCGAGCGGCGAGAGCGGCTCGCCGAACAGCAGGATGCAGGTGCTCGCGCGCTTGCCGCGCCCGACGCGACCGCGCAGCTGGTGGAGCTGGGCGAGCCCGAAACGCTCGGCGCTTTCGATCACCATCAGCGAAGCATTCGGCACGTCGACGCCGACCTCGATCACCGTCGTACACACGAGGAGCTGCGCCCGTGCGCTGGCGAAGGCCTCCATGACGGCGGCCTTTTCCGGCGCGGGCAGCCGCCCGTGCAGCAGCGCAACGCGCGTATCGGAGAGCTCGCCCTTGAGGCGCTCGAAGGTGTCGACGGCGGTCTGCACATCACCGTCCTTCGACTCCTCTATCACCGGGCAGACCCAATACGCCTGCTCGCCCTCGGCGCACGCCTCCTTTATGCGCGCCAGGACTTCGCCGCGCCGATTGGCCGAGGCAAGCCGTGTCGTCACCGGCGTGCGGCCGGGCGGCAGCTCGTCGATCACCGACACGTCGAGGTCGGCGTAATAGGTCATCGACAGGGTGCGCGGAATCGGGGTGGCGCTCATCATCAGCTGATGGGGCAAGGCCTCGTCGGCCTTGCGCCGCAGGGTCAGGCGCTGGCGCACGCCGAAGCGATGCTGCTCGTCGACCACGGCGAGCGCGAGGCGGGCGAACTCGACGCCCTCCTGTACGAGCGCGTGCGTGCCGATGACGATCTGCGCGTCGCCGGCCGCGGCGGCCGCAAGTACCGTCTTCTTTTCTTTCGCCGCGAGGCTGCCGCGCAGCCAGGCGATGCGCAGGCCGAGCGGCTCGAACCATTCGCTGAACTTGCGGAAATGCTGCTCGGAGAGAATCTCGGTCGGCGCCATGACCGCCGCCTGCGCGCCGGAATCGGCGGCCGCGAGGCAGGCGATCGCCGCGATGACCGTCTTGCCGCTGCCGACGTCGCCTTGCAGCAGGCGCTGCATCGGATGCGGCAGGGCGAGGTCGCGCAGCACGTCGTTCATGGCGCGCGTCTGCGCCTTTGTCAGCGTGAAAGGCAGGCGAGAAAGGAACGCGCGCAGGAGCGTGCCCTCCGTGCGCAGCTCGAGCGCGCTGCGGCTGCGCCGCTTGCGGTAGGCGAAGCGCATGGAAAGCTGCTGCGCGAGGAGCTCATCGAATTTCATGCGCTGCCACGCCGGGTGCGTGCGCGCCGTGAGCGGCTCGGTGGCAGCCCCCGGCGGCGGCCGGTGAAGCAGCTTCACCGATTCCTCGAATGGCGCCAGCGCGAATTTCCGGCGCAGGCCTTCGGGCAGCGAATCCTCGATCGGCCCGGCATCGATCGCTTCGAGGACCTTGCCGCGCACCGTTGCCTGGCCGACGCCGGCCGTGGTCGGGTAGACCGGTGTCAGGCTCTCGGGCAGCGGCGCGTCTTCATCGACGAAGGAATAGCGCGGATGCGCCATTTCCGCCCCGAACCAGCCGCCGCGCAGCTCGCCGAAAGCGCGCACCTTGCGCCCTTCTTCCGCCGCGCGCTGGAATGCCTTCTGCTGGCTGGGATAGAAGTTGAAGAAGCGCAGCACGACGCCGTCGGCGTGCACGATGAGCTGGCGCCGCGGACGGAAGGCGATCTCGGCGCGGCGCACGCGCGCTTCGATGAGCACCGGGCGCCCGGGCGGCGCCGCGTCCGGCCGGGTGAGCTGCGTCTCGTCCTCATAGCGCAGCGGCAGGTGCAGGATGAAATCGAACCGCGAGCGCAGTCCGAGCTTTTCCAGCCGGCCGGGCTTCACCCCGCGTGCAGGATGGCGTCGATCTCGACGAGGGCGCCGCGCGGCAGTCCGGCGACGCCGACCGCGGCGCGCGCCGGGTAAGGCTCGCGTACGTACTGCGCCATGATTTCGTTCACGCGCGCGAAATGCGCGAGATCGATGAGGTAAATCGTCATCCTCGTGCAATGCTCGAGGCCGAGGCCGGCGGCGGTCGCCACCGCGGCCAGATTGCGAAAGACGCGATGCGTCTGCCCCTCGATCCCTTCGGCGAGCTGCATCGTCGCCGGGTCGAGCCCGATCTGCCCCGACAGGTAGACCGTGAAGCCGCCGGCTTCTCCGCCCACCTTCACGGCCTGCGAGTAGGTGCCGATGGCCTCCGGCGCGTCGCGCGTATGGATAGGCGTCTTCATGGCGGAGTATCTTAGCTTAATGATTTCGAGCCTTGAGAAGCTCCTCGGCACCCCGCGCGATGGTGCGCTGTTGCGCTATTCGCTAGGTCTGGAGTATGCGAAGGCCGGCGATCTTGCGCGCGCCGCGCAATACCTGCGCGATGCGGTCGAACGGGATCCTTTGTACTCGGCTGCCTGGAAAGCGCTCGGTCGCGCGCTGCAGGATGCGGGAGCCGCGCAGGAAGCAGTGGAGGCTTACCGGCAGGGAATCGAAGCGGCGCGTGCCAAAGGAGACCGGCAGGCGGAGAAGGAAATGACCGTCTTTAAGAAGCGCCTGGAAAAAGCTTCGCCAACGCGCGCGAAAGACCCGAGATGAAGGATTCCTTGCCCACCAGCTCGTCGGCGCCGGCCTGCTTCGCCGCGGCAACCGCTTCCGGCGTATCGAAAAGCGTGAGCGCGACGACGGCGGGGGCCGCCGGCGTTCCCTTCACCTGGCGCACGAGCTCGAGCCCGCGGCGTGGCGCAAGCCCGAGATCGAGGATCACCACGTCGGGCATCGAGTTCTCCACCAGATCGAGCGCTTGCGGCGCGGTGCTCGCCGTGCCGGCGAGCGTGAATCCGGGAATCGTGGCTACGTAATTTGCGGCGGCGGCGAGGAAGGCGGGACTGTCATCGGCGATGGCGACGCGGCGCATGGGAATCGTCTCTTCGCTCCTGTCTTCCATGCCCACAGGATAAGCGCGGCGGCGCCGCCGAGGTATCGGGAACTCCCCGAGAACGCGAGGAAAATCACTGACAATCGGTAAAAAGGTGTTAGCTGTCGGGCGGAATAAGACCGGTGCGCAATGCGTAGCGCACGAGGCCCGCGACGTCGCGGATCCCGAGTCGATCCATGATCTGCGCGCGATGCGTCTCCACCGTCTTCACCGAAAGATTGAGCAAAAAAGCGATTTCTTTCGTGCTCTTACCGCCGGCCACGAGCCGCAGGACCTCGCGCTGGCGCGCGGTGAGTACCTCGGGCGCGGCATCGCCGCCGGTGCGCTGCACATACCCCTCCACCACCTGCCGTGACACGGCGGGGCTGAGCCAGCTTTCGCCGCGCATTACGCTGCGTAGCGCAAGCTCGAGCTCACCGGTCGCCGCATCCTTGAGCAGGTAGCCGGCCGCGCCGGCGCGCAACGCCTGCAATACATATTCCTCTCCTGAATGCATGGAGAGGATCACGACCCGGACGGAAGGACAACGCTCGCGCATACGAGCCGCCGCCTCCAGGCCGGTGATGCCTTTCATCGCGATGTCCATGAGCACGACATCCGGTTGCTCGCGCGCGGCAAGCTCGAGAGCTTCTTCACCGCTCGAGGCTTCGCCGACGACGGCCACTTCCGCCATTGCGCCGAGCAGCGAGCGGATCCCTGCGCGTACGAGAGCGTGGTCGTCGGCAAGCAGGACGCGGATCATTACGCGGCCTGCGCGGCGCCCGAGCGCATGAGCGGAAAGGTTGCGACCAGCGAAGTTCCCTCGCCTGGCGCGGCGCGCAATTCAAGCGTGCCTCCGGCGAACGCGATGCGCTCTTCCATGCTGACGAGCCCCAGACTCGAGCCGCTCGCCGCCTTTTGCCGCACCGCTTCGACATCGAAGCCATGGCCGTCGTCGCGCACGGAAAGCGAGAGCCGTCCATCGCTGGTGAAGAGATTCACCCATATGTTTTGCGCGCGCGCGTGTCGCAGCACGTTGGTAATCGCCTCCTGCGCCACGCGAAAGCAAGCGGTTTCGGTATCCGGCGCTATGTCCAGCATGGTTTCCTGAGCATCGAAATGCGCCGCGAGACCGGCAACGCGCGCCTGCCGGTCGAGATGCGAGCGCAAGGCGGCAGCCAGGCCCAGGTCGTCGAGCTGCGGGGGGCGCAGATTGAGCGAAAGCTGGCGCACGCGCTCCAGCGTGTGTTGCACCGTCTCCACGCCCTCGGCGAGCCGTGCCCGCTGCGCCGGATCCGCCGCCATCTGGTGCGACTCGAGCTGGATCTTCAGCGCCGTCAGAGCCTGTCCGATATCGTCGTGCAGGTCGCGCGCGAGCCGTCCGCGCTCTTCTTCCTGTACCTCGAGGAGCCGGCGCGAAAGGGCGCGCAATCGCTCGTGCGAAACCTCGAGCTCGCGATTCACCCGCTGCAGCGCCTGCTGGGTGCGCAGGCGCTCCGTAATGTCGTTGATGACGACGAGGCGGGCACGCCGGCCGCGCCATCCGACCAGGTGGCCGACGCCGTCGATGTCGAGCGGCTCGCCAGTCTTTTTCGCGTGACGAAAGAGGCCGCGGTAGACGGAACCGCCGGCTTCGTTGCGCAGGAAATCGCGCCGCTCGTCGGGCCTTCGCAGATCTCCCACGCTCATTGCCAGGAATTCTTCGCGGCTA
>DATDCR010000278.1:0-9762 GCA_036524215.1 Burkholderiales bacterium | reverse complement strand
CGGCGTTGTTGATCGCGCGGATGCGCTGCGCCACGATGGTGCCGTCGCGCTTCACGCCGGTCTTGATCTCGAGCGTGAGCGGCTGCGCGTGGCGGTACGCGGAGAAGATCTCCTCGCGGCTCGCGGTGATCTGCACCGGCCGGCCGGTGAGCATCGAGAGGCGGCAGGCGCAGTACTCGTGCGAATAAAGGTCGATCTTGCCGCCGAAGGTGCCGCCGACGTAGGCCTTGTGGATGCGCACCGAAGACTGCGGCAGGTCGAGCACCTTGGCGAGCTTGGCGCGCTTGACGAACGCGCCCATGGAAGAGGTCCACACGTTGAGCTTGCCGTTCTCCCACTGCGCGAGCGTGACGTGCGGCTCGAGGTAGCCGTGCGTGCGCAGCTGGCACTCGAAGCGGTCTTCGCGCACGTAATCCGATTCGGCGAAGCCGCGCTCCACGTCGCCCCATTCGGTCTCGGTGGTGCCGCCGATGTTGGCGAGCTTGGGCGGCGCCTTGGGATGGCTGGGATGGATCTGCGGCGCGCCGGGCTGCATCGCCTCCTCGGGATCGAACACCGCCGGCAGCGGCTCGTATTCGACCTCGATCAGCTCGAGCGCGCGCTGCGCGGTGAGCGCGTCGGTCGCCGCGAGCGCTGCGACTTCCTCGCCGACGTGCACCACCTTGCCGCGCGCGAGCACCTCCTGGTCCGGGGGATAGCGCGGTGTCTCGACGAAACCGTGCTTGATGCCTTTCGTGTCCTCGACCGTGATCACCGCCTTGACGCCCGGCAGCGCCCGTGCGCGCGAAGTGTCGATGCGAACGATGCGCGCATGCGGATGCGGGCTGCGCAGGATGCGGCCGACCAGGGTGTTCGGCAGCTTGACGTCCTGGGTGTACACCGCGCGGCCGGTGACCTTGTCCGGCCCGTCCTTCCGGCGCAGGCTCTTGCCGACGTATTTCAGCTCGTCTTGCATCGCGTCACTCCTCCTTCGCCTTGACGGCCTGGCCCGACGCGGCGAGGACCGCGTCGACGATGCCGTTGTAGCCGGTGCAGCGGCACAGGTTGCCTTCGAGCGCCTTGTTGATCGTTGCGCGGTCGGGCTTCGGATCGCGCTCGAGGAGCGCGGTGGCCGACATGAGCATGCCCGAGGTGCAGAAGCCGCATTGCACCGCGCCGTGGTCGAGGAAGGCTTCCTGCAGCGGGTTCAGCCTTTCGCCGTCGGCCAGGCCTTCCACGGTGCGCACTTCCATGCCGTCGCATTCCACCGCGAGCGTGATGCACGAGAGCACCGGCCGGCCGTCGAGCAGCACCGTGCAGGCGCCGCAGGTGCCCGACTCGCAGCTCGCCTTGGTCCCGGTCAGGCCCACCAGGTCGCGGATCGCCTCGACGAGAGTGACGCGCGGCTTCACCGCCAGCTCGCGCCACTCGCCGTTGACGCAGAGCGAAACGACTTGTGTCTTCATCGGGTGCGCTCCAGCGCCTGCTCGAGGGTGCGGCGCACGTAAACCTTCAGGTTGTCGGTCAGATGGCGCTTGGTGAAGCCGTGGTGCGGCAGCGGATTCGCTTCCTTCGCCGCCTCCAGCGCCGCTTGGGTGAGCCGCGCCTTGTCGAGCGGCGAGCCAACGAGAACGCGCTCGGCTTTCGGCGCGCGCAGCGGCCGCTCGCGCACGGCACCGAGCGCGATGCGGGCTTCGGCGCAGGTCTTGCGGTCGGCCTCGAGGCGCAGCCAGACGGCGCACACGGCCATGCCGAACTCCAGGCCGCCTCGCACGCTCGACTTGTGGAAGCCCCAGCCCGAGCGCGCCGGCGAGGCGGGGAGATCTATCGCGCGCAGCAGCTCGGAGGATCCGAGCGTGAGCGGGCGCAGCCCGTTGCCGCTGAAGAGGGCTTCGACGCCGATGCGCCGCGAGCCGTCCGCGCCGAGGATCTCGACCGAGGCGTCGAGCGCAATGAGCGCCGGCGCGACGTCCGACATGTAGACCGACCAGCACACGTCGTGCTTGTTGCGCGGAAAGGGGTAGCAGCATTCGCCGCCGCGCTTGAAGCAAGGCGCCGCGAACTGGTAATCGTGGCGCTGGTTGAGGTAGAGGCAGCGCGTTTCCTGGCAGAGGTTGCCGCCGAGCGTGCCCATCTCGCGGATCTGCTTGCCGCCGACGGCGCGGAGCGCTTCGGCGAGCATCGGCACCCGCTCGCGAACGAGCGGGGCGCGCTCGAGGTCGGCGAGGCGCGACAGGGCGTCCAGGCGCACGCCGCCGTCGGCCCGCAGGCGCGGCGGCTCCGGAGCGAGGTCCTTCAGGCTGATGAGCGTCGCCGGCCTGGCGAGCTCGGAGCGCATGGCGGGCAGGAGGTCCGTGCCGCCCGCGAGCAGGCGCGCCTCGGCCCCAAGGCGCGCAAGGCGCGCCACGGCATCCTCGGCGCTTGCCGCCCGCTCGTACGCGAAGTCGAACAGGATCATCCCCCGCCTCCGATGGTTTGCGTCTAAAACTATGGCCGGGGCTGCCGCCGCCGGGTTGAATCTAGATCAAGGAAACCGCAATCCGGCCGAGGAGCCGCAGCAGCCTGTCGCGCTCGGCGGGGGTCAGGGCCGAGCTCATGAGGCGTTCCTGGCGCTCGATGCGCCGCGTGGCGCGGCGCAGCGCGTCGCGGCCGGCCGGGGTGAGGCTGAGCGCGAGGTGGCGCCGATCGTCCTCCCGGTGCGCGCTTGCCACCAGTCCCGCCTGCGTCAGGCGCTTCAGGGTCAGCGACATCGTCGTCTTGTCGAGCCCGTAGGTTCTCGCGAGCGTGCCCGAGTCGATGCCGCCGTTGCGCCCAACCACCGTGAGCAGGCTGAACTCGCCCGGCGTCATGCCGGGATGGTTCGCCGGCCGGGCCAGGTGCCGGAAGATCGCCGACTGCGCGAGGCGGACCTGGTAGCCGATGTAGCCGGGCAGCCGGCCGAAGTCGATCTCGGCGCCTCCCGCGGTCCGACGCCTGTTACCGTTGCGCGCGCGCGGCATGGCGGCACTTCAGCATCTCGGCAACCACGCTGACGGCGATCTCCCCGGGCGTGTTATCGCCGAATTTCTCCCCCAGCGGACACCGGATGCGCTCGATGAACTCGGCACCGATGCCGCGCTCGCGCAGCTCGCGCCTGACGATCGCGGCTTTGCTGTCGCTGCCGAGCAGGCCGAGCAGGCCGAGGGTCGGCTTGCGCTCGTACAGCGCCGTGAGGATCGGAAGATCCGAGCTATGGCCCATCGTCATGAGGAGGACGTCGGCGCCCGGAACGATGCGCTCGATGCCGTCGGTGAACTCGCCGACCGCGCAGGCCTCGAGCTTCGGGCTGCGCGGCAGGCGCTCGAGCCAGGCGGCTCGCGTATCGAAGCAGCGCACGCGGCAGTCGAGCTCGACGAGGACCCGGCACAGCGCCTGCGCCACGTGCCCGGCGCCGAAGAGCGCGATGTTCCACTCCAGGCCGCGGCGGTGGAGCTCGAAATAGAGCGCGACTTCGCCGCCGCAGGTCATGCCGAGGTCCTTTTGCAGGTTGCAGCGCTCGAAGCGGGTCTTTTGCGTGCCCGCCTGCAGCAGCTTGAGCGCCTTTTCCTGGCAAGCCGCCTCGAGCTTGCCGCCGCCGACGGTGCCGTGCACCAGCCCCTCGCCGGTGAAGAGCGCCGTGGCGCCGACGATCTGCGGGATGCTGCCGCGCCCGTCGACGATGGTGACGACGCAGAAGTCGGTCGCCAGCCGCTCCAGGCGATCGATTTCCTCCAGGGTCGGGCGGTCCAGCATGGGAACAGTTTGTGGCGCAAACCATTCCGGCCCTTGATCTACCTCAAGCGCTAGACGCCCAGGTAGCGGTGCTGCAGCTCCGTGTCGGCGGAAAGCTCGGCCGAGCTGCCGCTCCATACGACGCGGCCCTTCTCGAGCACGTAGTGGCGGTCGGCGACCTTGGCGAGCGACTTCACGTCCTTGTCGATGATCAGGATGGCGAGGCCCTCGGCCTTGAGCTGCGCGATCGAGCGATAGATCGCATCGCGGATCATGGGCGCGAGGCCCTCGGTCGCTTCGTCGAGGATCAGCAGCTTCGGGTTGGTGAGCAGCGCGCGGGCGATGGCGAGCATCTGCTGCTCGCCGCCGGAGAGCTGGTTGCCGTAATGGCTCTGTCGCTCGCGCAGGTTGGGAAAGAGGGCGTACACCTTGTCGACGCTCCACGGCCCGCGCCGTGCGGTGGCGACCAGGTTCTCGCGCACCGTGAGGTTGGGGAACACCTGGCGGCCCTCCGGCACGAGGCCGATGCCGCTTTGCGCGATGCGGTAGGAGGGCAGGGCGCGGATCGGCCGGCCGTCGAAGGTGATGGTTCCCGCCTTGGCCGGCGTGATGCCCATGATCGACTTCACGGTCGTCGTCTTGCCCATGCCGTTGCGCCCGATGAGGCTCACGACCTGCGCGGCCGCGATCTCGAGCGATACGCCGAACAGCACCTGGCTGCGGCCGTACGCGGTCTCGAGGTCGCGGATGGCGAGCATCACTCTTCCTCGCCGAGATAGGCCTTGCGCACTTCCTTGTTCGCGCGGATGCGCTCGGGCACGTCGGTGGCGATCACGCGCCCGTACACGAGCACCGAGATGCGGTCGGCGAGGCGGAACACCGCGTCCATGTCGTGCTCGACGAGAATCATGGTCTGCTTGCGCTTGAGCCCGGCGAGGAGCTCGATCATGCGCTGCGACTCCTCGATCCCCATGCCGGCCATCGGCTCGTCGAGGAGAAGCAGGCGCGGCCCGGTGGCGAGCGCCATCGCGACCTCGAGCTGCCGGTGCTCGCCGTGCGACATGTTGAGCGCGAGCGCGTCGGCGCGGCTGCCGAGCCCCACTTCGTCGAGCAGGCGCCGCGCCGGTTCGGTGAGCGCCGGGTCGGCGAACGCCGGACGCCAGAAGCGGAAGCTGTGGCCGGCGTGCGCCTGCACGGCGAGCGCCACGTTCTGCAGCGCGGTGAACTCGAGGAACACGCTCGTGACCTGGAACGAGCGCGCGAGGCCGCGCCGGGCGCGCTTGGGGCCCGGCAGCCTGGTCACGTCCTCGCCGGCGAACACGATGCGCCCCGAATCCGGCAGGAGGGTGCCGGCGAGCTGGCTGATGAAGGTCGTCTTGCCGGCGCCGTTCGGGCCGATGACGGCGTGCGTCTCGCCTTCGCGCACGTCGAAGCTGATGCCGTCGGTCGCGCGCAGCGCGCCGAAGCTCTTCCTCAGGTTCTCGACTTCAAGCATCGCCGTCATGCAGGATCCCCGCGAGGCCGCGCTTGAAGAAGATCACCGACAGGATGAGGAGGGGGCCGAGGATCGCCTGCCAGTACTCGGTCCAGCCCTTGAAGATCTCCTCGATCACCAGCAGCGCAAAGGCGCCCAGCAGCGGCCCCGCGCTGCTCGCGATGCCGCCGAGGATCACCATGAACATCAGGTCGCCCGATTGCACCCAGCTCATGAAGCCCGGCACGATATAGGCGGTGTGGTTGGCGTAGAGCGCACCCGCCAGGCCGCAGATCGCGCCCGAGGCGATGAACGCCACGAGGCGATAGGGGTAGGGCGAGAAACCGATGGCGCGCGAGCGCGCCTCGTTCGACTTGGCCGCCCGCAGCACCATGCCGAAGCGCGAGTTCACCATTCGGTGCACGACGAAGACGCTCGCCAGCATGAGCGCGAGGCATACGTAGTAGAACTGCACCGGATCCGTGAGGTCGATGAGCCCCGAGAACTGGCTCCGGGTCTTGAGGCGCATGCCGTCGTCGCCGCCGAAAAGCTCGATCGAGATGCCGAGGTAGTAGAGCATCTGCGTGAACGCGAGCGTGATCATGATGAAGTACACGCCGCTCGTGCGGATCGACACCGAGCCGATGGCCGCCGCGACGATCGCCGAGGCGGCGATCGCCACCGTCCACTGCAGCCAGCCGCTCGAGAAGCCGTAGAAGGCGAGGATGCCGACCGCATAGGCGCCGATGCCGAGGTAGGCCGCGTGGCCGAAGGACACCATGCCGCCGTAGCCGAGGATCAGGTTGAGGCTGGTGGCGGCGATCGCGAGGATCAGGATGCGCCGCATGAGGTCGATGTAGTACTCGCTGCCGAGCGCGGTCGCCACGGGGGGCAGCGCCACCAGGACGATGACCGCAACGACCCAGAACCAGGTGGTGGCGCGTCTCATCGGCTCTGGAAGAGCCCCGCGGGCTTGAACGTGAGCACCAGGGCCATCAAGAGGTAGATGAGCATCGAGGCGAGCGCAGGGCCGGCCGAGTCGGCGGCCGGCGCGGAGATCATGGTGGCGAGGAGCGGCCGCAGGAACGCGCGTCCCAGCGTGTCGACCACGCCGACGATGATCGCGCCCACCAGCGCGCCGCGGATCGAGCCGATGCCGCCGATCACGATGACGACGAACACCTGGATCAGGACCAGCTCGCCCATGCCCGGCTGCACGGCGTAGATCGGCCCCGCCATCAGCCCGGCGAGGCCGGCCAGCGCCGCGCCGAAGCCGAACACCACCGTGTACAGCATCCGGATGTTGACGCCGAGCGCCGCGACCATGGTGCGATTGGAGGCGCCGGCGCGGATGCGCATGCCGAGGCGCGTGTGCGTCACCACGTACCAGAGCACCAGGGCGACCAGCAGCCCGACGCCGAGCACCACCATGCGGTACACCGGGTAGCGCGCGCCGTTGAAGAGGTCGATGTGGCCTGCCAGCCACGGCGGCAGCGAGGTGTAGAGGCTGCCGCGGCCCCAGATCATCGCCGTCACCTCGTTGAAGAACAGGATCAGGCCGAAGGTGGCGAGCACCTGGTCGAGGTGGTCGCGGTTGTAGAGCGTGCGCAGCGCGATCACCTCGATCGCCATGCCGACCACCAGCGTGCCGAAAAAGCCGATCGCCGCGCCGAGGATGTAGTTGCCGGTCCACTGGTAGCCCGCCACGGCGAGGTACGCGCCCACCATGTAGAGCGAGCCGTGCGCGAGGTTGACCATGTTCATGATGCCGAGCACGAGCGTCAGCCCGGCGGCCATCAGGAACAGCATCACCCCGAGCTGGAGCCCGTTCAGCAACTGCTCAAAGACAAGCGCAGTCATGAAAATGGGGTCAGAGCAATTTTCCGGTTACAAAGCGGTCGGCCCATCGACCTCGGGCGTCAAATTTGTTTCAGGAAAATTGCTCTGACCCCTTTTCCCTTCAGTCACAAAAAAGGGCGCGACAGCGCCCTTTTCTTGGTGTCGGCCGGATGGCCATCACTTCATCTTGCACTCTTGGTAGTAGGCGTCCTTGTGCTTCTCGAACGCCTTTTGAATGATGCTCATCGCCGCGCCGTCCTTGTTGTTGGCCTTGACCCCCTGCAGCAGGTAGAAGTCCTGGATCGGCAGGTGGTTCACGTTGTAGGTGAACTTGCCGCGCACCGAGTTGAAGTCCGCCTTCTCCATCGCGGCAACCATTCCCTTGGTGTCCTTCAGGTTGCCCTTCACCGCGCGCACCGCGGAGTCCATCAGCAGGATGCCGTCATAGCTCTGGGCGCCGTAGTAGGAGGGCGTGTACCCGTACTTCTTCTCGAACGACGCGACGTAGCGCAGGCTCGCCGGCACCTTGAGGTCGGGGCTCCAGAAGCGCGCTTCGTACTGCCCGACCGCCGCTTCGCGCAGCGCCGGCAGCGTCGTCTCGTCGACCGTGAACACCGAGTAGAGCGGGATCTGGTCGCGCAGGCCGGCCTGCACGTACTGCTTGATGAACTGGATCCCCATGCCGCCCGGGTAGAACACGAACACCGCCTTCGGGTTCTTGGAGCGCAGCTGGCTGATCTCGGCCTGGTAGTCCTGCTGCTGGAATTTGGTGTAGACCTCGTCGACGATGCGTCCTTTGAAGTAGCGCTTGAAGCCGGCGATCATGTCCTTGCCGGCCTGGTAGTTCGGCGCCATCAGGTACACGTCGTTGATGCCCTTGGTCTGCATGAACTGGCCCATCGCCTCGGGCGACTGGTCGTTGTTCCAGGACGTGCTGAAGAAGAGCTTGTTGCACTGGCTGCCGGCGAGCGGGCTCGGACCGGCGTTCGTGCCGACCATGATGTGACCGGCGCCGGTCACCACGGGCGCCACTGCCATCATGATGTTCGACCAGATGACGCCGGAGACGAACGTCGCCTGGTGCTTCTTCAGCATCTCCTCGGCGAGCTGCACGCCGACTTCGGGCTTGAACTGGTCGTCGCCGTAGATCACCTCGGTATCGAGGCCGCCGACCTTGTGGTTCAGGTGCTCGAGCGCGAGCTCGACCGAGTCCTTCATGTGCTTGCCGATGATCGCCGGCGGGCCTGACAGGGTGGTGATGAAGCCGATCTTCAGCTTCTGCTGCGCCATGGCGGGCGCCGCGGCGACGCTGCAGGCAGTGAACGCGGCGACTGCCGCTTTGAGTGCGATGGCGCGAAATGGGACGTTCAAGTTCCCTCCCCTGGAAATATAGTTCCGCCTAGGCGGGTCCAGTCTAGTCGAGGGCGTGAGGCATGCGCAAGCTGCTTGAAGGGAAGATTGCAATCGTGACCGGCGGCGGCATCGGGCTCGGCCGCGCCTACTGCAAGGCGCTCGCCGCCGAGGGCGCGCGGGTCGTGGTGGCCGACATCGACGAGCCGGCGGCCGCGGCGGTGGCCAAGGAAGTGGAAGGCATCGCGGTGCGCGTCGATGTCACCTCCCCCGAGGACACTCGCACGATGGCCGAGCGCGCGGTCCAGGCGTACGGCGCCATCGACATCCTGGTCAACAACGCCGGGATGTACTCCGCCCTCAAGAAGAAGCCGTTCCTCGAGATTGCGCTCGCGGAATGGGACCGCGTGATGGCCGTCAACGTCACCGGCGTGTTCCTCTGCTGCCGGGCGGTGCATGCGCAGATGAAGATGCAGAAGAAGGGCAAGATCATCAATATCTCGTCGGGCACGGTGCTCGGCGGCACGCCGATGTTCCTGCACTACGTGACGTCGAAGGCCGGCGTGGTCGGCCTGACCCGGGCGCTCGCGCGCGAGGTCGGCGCCGACAACATCAACGTCAATGCCATCATGCCGGGCCTGACAATCGCTGACGAAAAGCAGAAGCAGATGCTGTCCGAGGAATATCTCGCGCCGCGGCGCCAGGCGCGCGCCTTCAAGCGCGACCAGTATCCGGAGGACCTCGTCGGCACGGTGGTGTTCCTCGCCTCGAGCGCGAGCGACTTCATCACCGGCCAGACGATCAACGTGGACGGCGGAACATGGTTTCTATGAACGTCTTCGACACCGATGCGCACGTCGAGGAAAGCGAGGAAACCTTTGCCTCGCTCGACGCCGAACATCGGCCGCGGGTCATCGAAGGCGAGCGCCGTGCCTTCTGGCTGATCGAGGGCCGTACCTTCCCGCGCCTTTCGGGCAAGGGCGTCCACACGTTCGGTTCCCCGCACCTGCGGAAGGATTTCGATGCCGAGCGCCGCACGCGCGTCGAGAGCCAGGAGCTGCGCGATCCGAGCGCGCGGCTGCAGGACATGGACCACGAGGGCATCGATGTCTCGGTGCTCTTCCCGACCCTGTTCCTCGTCTGGCCGCTCGCGGACAATCCGGCGCTCGTGCGCGCGCTCTGCCGCTCGTACAACGAATGGATCGCCGCCAAGTGCCAGGCGAGCGGCGGGCGTCTGCGCTGGGTGGCGACGGTGCCATTGCCGGACGTGGAGGGAACCGTCGCTACCCAACGAAGGCGACCACCGCTGGCCGCGCACTTCGCGGCGACCCATTCGTTGTACGAGCGGCAGAGCGCGCGCACGAGCGCCG
>DATDCR010000277.1:0-1838 GCA_036524215.1 Burkholderiales bacterium | reverse complement strand
TGATCGCCGAGCTGCAGAAGGCCGGTTTTACAGACCGCGGCGGCAAGGGCAGTCACCGGAACTTCGTGCACTCGAGGGTGACAAAACCGATCACAATATCCGGAGCCCCGGGCGACGACGCGAAGCACTACCAGCTTCGCGCCGTCCGACGAGCGATCGAGGACTCGAAATCATGAAGGAAAGCGCGCGTTACGCCAAGATCGTGGAATGGTCCGAGGAGGACCAGTGTTATGTCGGAAGCTCTCCTGGCCTCATCTTTGGCGGTTGCCACGGCCCGGACGAGAAGGTCGTGTTCGAGGAACTGTGCCAGGTAGTCGAGGAGGCCATCGCGCTTTATCACAAGGAGGGCAAGCCGCTTCCGCCGCCCACCTCAGGGCGTGACTTCGCCAACAAGATGCAAAACGTCGCCTAGAAGCGAAATGCCGCGAGATCGATCCTTTCCTCGAACGCCCGCGTCGTCCACGCCAGCAACTTCTCCGCTTTCGCTAAATTCCACCCGCCATACGCGCAGTTCAGCCTGAACTTCTCCTCGATGTCCGCGCGCGTGAGCGGCTCCTCGACGCCGCCGCGCATGTGCGCCTGCCTTTCCTCCAACACGCGGCCATCGCGTAGCTTCACCCGCACGTGCCCGGTGAACCGGTCCGGGTATGGATTAGCCGGATCGATCTGGTAGCGCACCTTCGCCGCCAGCGCTCGCAGCTTTTCGTCCTTCACGCGTTGTTCCGTGAACGCGTCCAGCCCGGCGTGCCCCAGGATGAATCCCGCCGCGATGCAGTAGGGCGTGCTGAACTTTCCCGCGTACGCATTCGGCGGCCGCTGCTTGTCGGCGAGCGGCTCCCAGAGGCGATGAACGATTCCTTCCGCCGTTTCACAGACGACTTCATCGATTTCGTCGACGTCGATGCGTTGTGCGAGCCGCCGCGCGCAGTCGACGTAGGGCTGTGTCATCGTGCCGCAGGCGTACGGCTTGAACGCGAGCGAGCTCGCCACCCAGCGGCTGCCGAAACCGTCGAGCAGCTTCGCCCAGTCGCCGGCCGTGGTGTGGGCGAAGCCATGGTAGAAGCCGTGCGTACCTTCGAGGACGGTGCGCGGACCGATGAAACCGCCGCGCGCGAGGTCGGCGGCCCGGATGCCGCACTGCGCCGCCCAGCCGGGATGCAGGCGCTTGGTCCAGGCGCCTTCGGCGAGGTACTCGATGATGCCGCTCGCCATCGAGCCGACGATGCCGAGCGCATTCACGAACTGCGCGCGCGGAAGCCGCAGCGCGACCGAGACGCCCGCCGCAGCGGCGAGCGCGCCCAGCACCGCCGTCGGATGAAAGCCCGCCTTGTGGATCTTCTTCGGCGCGACGAGGCTCGCGCGGCACATGAGCTCGGCGCCGACGGCGATGCCGGCAAGCGCATCACTGCCGCCAAGCCTCTCCCGCTCTGCGATGGCGAGAACTGCCGGCACAACGACCGCCCCCGCGTGCACCGGGCCGCCTTCGAACGTGTCGTCGAAATCCTCGCCGTGCGCGGCCGTGCCGTTGACGAACGCGGCGCCTGCCGAATCGAGCGCGCGCGGATGGCCGAAAGCCGTGCAGCTACCCGAGCTCTCCCAGGTCGAGATCGCGGCGCGCACATAGTCGGTGTTGCGTGCGGCGACGCAAAGGCCTGCCACGTCGAGGAGGAGCTTCTGCGCCGTGTCGCGGAACGCAGGCGCATTGGCGCGCGCAGCGTCGAGCCGCGCGGCGAGCTGTTCAGCAATGGAGGAATTCGGGGTCAGGGCCGTAATTCTGCCGTCGAATGCCAATGCCCGCGCGCGACGAACCAGACGAGAAGGGAGGTGCTGGCGACGAT
>DATDCR010000276.1:0-5522 GCA_036524215.1 Burkholderiales bacterium | reverse complement strand
GGCCTGGGGCTCGCGATCGTGCGGCGCATCTCGAATCTGCTCCAGCACCCCGTGCGGATGAAATCCCAGGTCGGCCGCGGCTCCATGTTCGCGGTGACTGTTCCGTACGGCGAGCCTGTGGTGTCGCCGGCGAGGCTCAGCGCTTCGAGCCTCCCGGTGCGCCAGTTCGACGGGTTAAGGGTGGGCGTGGTCGACGACGACCCCGAGATCCTGACGGCGATGGCGGATCTCCTCGTGCCATGGGGCTGCATACCGGTCTGCGCGCGATCGTCACACGCGCTTCTGCAGGCCGTAGCAAGCAAGCATCGTCGCCTGGACCTCCTGATCTGCGACTATCGCCTGGAGGGCGGCAAAGACGGCATCACGGCCGTCGGGGAGCTTCGGGCAGCCTTGGGACGCCACCTGCCGGCGATCCTGATCACGGGAGACACGGCGGTCCACAGGCTGAAGGAGGCGCACGAAAGCGGTCTGCACCTGATGCACAAGCCGGTCTCGCCGGACCATTTGCGCACGGCCATGCGGCAGGTGATCGGCAGCGCCTGAAGAGATCGAGGCTTCCCCTTGCCTTATCATGGCGGGCAGGGAGGGCGGATGAAGGTCCTGGTGGTCGACGATCACCCGCTGATGGCCGAGGCGCTTGCGCTCGCATTGCAGTCACTGCAGGGCGGCGCGATCGTGGAGACGGCGCAGGAGCTCGACGGCGCAATGCGGCTCGCGGGCGCAGCGCCCGCACCCGACATGGTGCTCCTGGATCTCGGCCTGCCGGGCTGCTCGGGCCTTGAGGCACTGCATCGCTTCCGGGAACGCTTTCCGGCGCTTCCCGTCGTCGTCGTCTCCGCCTCGAGCGAGATCCCGGCAATCCTTTCCGCCCTCGATCTGGGCGCGATGGGCTACATCCCGAAGAATTCGCCGCGCGAGGTGATCGTCAACGCGGTGCGCCTCATTGCCGCCGGCGGGATTTACATTCCATCCGAGGCGGTCGCCAGCCGGCCTTTGGCAAGCCATGCGTCCTTCAGCGCCACGCGGACGTCGCGGCTCACTGCAAAAGACCTCGGGTTATCTCCGCGCCAGGCCGACGTGCTGGCGCTGCTCTTGAAAGGCCTGCCAAACAAGCTGATCGCTCGGACGCTCGCCATTTCCGAGAACACGGTGAAGGCCCATGTATCTGCCGTGCTGCGCGCGCTGGGCGTAACGAGCCGCACGCATGCCCTGATCGCGGCAAGCCGCCTGGGCCTGCGGCTGGATTCCTAGCTACAGCGCGCCGCGAGCGGCGAGGCCTTCCCGCAGAAACGCGGTTGCGTTGAAGACGGCGGCCGCCGAGTTATGCACGCCCAGCTTTCTGTACACGGCCTTGATATGGCTGCCCACCGTGTGCCTCGAGATCCCGAGGCATTCGGCGATGGATGCGTAAGTGCCGCCTTGCGAGAGCAGATGCACGATCTCGATTTCACGCGCTGTCAGATTGCAGTTTTCCATTGGCAACCCCCGGAGCAATGATTTGCCGCTTGGTTATTGTTCGTACGCTTAGCGTAAAGCCCTTGCTCGCCGGTCGCCTTTGCTCGTAGGTAGTAACCCGTTCGGGTAAGCAGGCGGTGGGGAAGCCGCCTCCTGCTCGCTATCGGCCGGCGCCGACGCCGAACTTCATCGCCGGCGTGCCCGCCTGGTGAGCACCCATGTCGGGCGCCGCGTACGCGTCGTTGAAGTTCGCGATGCGCGCGCCGGTGCCGTAGCCGGCGGAGCCCGGGGAGAGCTGATACATGCCGCTCATGCCGACGCCGTTGCCGGTCGCGAATGCCGGCGCGGCATTCGCGCCGTTTTGCTCGGCGCCGCTCACCCCGGTGAGGATGCCGTTGTAGAGATCGAAGTCCACGTCGTTGCCGGTGCCGCTGCTCGCGGCGACCGATTCCCAGTTCGACTTCCAGATGTAGTAGATGTTGTTGCGGGACACGGTGTTCGTCAGCGGGTTGGTCCCCGTGTAGGTGAGGCCTGCGCCCGCGCCGAGCGGAAACGAGCCGCCCGCATTCGGCGCCTGCAGCGACGTGTTGTGGAACACGTAGCGGCGGCCGTTGCCCACCGTCGCATCCGTGCCGGCCTTGAAGAACGGTCCGCGGTCGTCGCGATCCGCCAGGGCCATGTAGAGCTTCCTGCTCTGGTCATAGACGTTGCGGAAGATGTACAGCGGTCCGACCGAATCGAGCGAGCTCGAGATGCCGGTGCCGGACTGCGTGATGTAGTTGCCCCAGACGCGCACGTTCCGGTCGCCGCCCTCGATCTCCAGGCCGTCGTCCATCACGCCTTGCACGACGTTGCCGTAGATATCGCTGTCGTAGTTCGGGAAGCCGGTCGCGGTGTAGTTGTCGGAACCGCCGATGCCGTCATTGTAGAAGTGCCGGTAATCGCCGCTCGTCACCTCGTTGTAGCGGATGACGTTGTTGCCGCCGCAATAGTTGTAGGAGAAGCCCTGCGGGCCGGCGGGATGGCCGAAGTCCCAGCTGTTCGCGCCGTAGCGCGGATCGTGGATCCGGTTGCGCTGGACGGTGACGCGCTCCATCGTCGGCACGCGTTCGCACTTCACCGCCGCGTCCATGTCCTTGCCGAACGCCCAGCCGCCGCTCGCCGACGCGTCGGTCCGCAGGCGGCCCCAGCCGCTGATGTCGTTCTTCTCGATGACGAGGTCGTGCGCGCCGTCGAGGAGACTGATCGCATCCATCTGGGCGCCTTTCAGCGCGAAGCCGCGCAGGATCACGTAAGGCGCTGCGATCGTGACGTCGCTCAGGTACTGGTTCTGGACGTCGATCGTGGTGCCGCTCGCGGGATCGGCCTGGTAGACGACGTAGCCCGCCGCACTGCCGCCTTGCGTGATCGCGAGCGGCGTCGTGCGCGTGCCCGGCGGCAGCGTGATCGTCTGCGCGACCGGAAGCCGGTCGGTTTCCGTCCAGGTGGTCACGCTCAGCGCCGCGCTCGGCGCTTGGCCGGCCGCGCCGATCTGCACCTCGTAGGTCGTGCCCGGGTCGAGCAGCACCAGGCTGCCGCGGCACTCACGCTTGCTCGGGTCGTACCAGAGGTTGAGGCCCTGGCGGAAAGACGAGTCGCCGGCCTTGCGGAAGATGACCGAGCAGCCGCTCGAGCCGGGATCAGAGGGCGGCGCCCAGTAAAGCCCGATCGATTCGTACGTCGGCACGCCTCGCGCACCGTTCGCCGTCAGATCCGGGGAGCCTGCGGGCGCCGGCGTTGCGCCAACCGTCGAAGCAGGCGCTGCCGGCGTCGGCGCCGAAGCATTTGCCTGGGATTGGTCGCTTCCAGTGCCGCTACCGCCGCCGCCGCACCCGGCAAGAAAGCCGAGCAGCAGCGCAGCGAACAACTTCCGCGGCGAACGACTCTCCCTTTGCATCGGACCGTCCTGCACTTTCCGGTAGCGACGGTTGCCTCCGCATTTCTCTGCCGGAAATTACGGGGCCGTGTTTCTGGAACGGCAGTGCCGCTCGCTTATTTGGTTTCATTGTAGATGGCGCGAAGCGTTCAATCGCGTGGGGCTTGACGGACGGTTCTCGCGTTCGGACGAGCGGGCAGCGGCGCCATCGATGCGACGGTTGATCGAAGTCATAGTGCGGCGCACGTCAAGTGCGAGCATGCGCGAAGCCGCAGAGGCTCAGCTCGTGATCAAGAACAGCGCCGCGGACCTGGGGCAGCACAAGCGCCCGTATCGGAAACACGCTCGTAGACGCGCGGCGCTGAATCGAAGCAAGGCGGGCATGAAGTTCCGTCCGTTCACGGACCGGATCCTGCATTCGCCCATCCTGGTGCGGAAGTTTCTTCTGGCGCTCAACCGGGAGAAGAAGCACCTCGTTTCGGAGCTTGGGCAGGTGAAGGGTCTCATGCCGCTGCTCATGAAGCCGCGCAACCAGATGCACTGGAGCAGGCGCGACAAGCACGAGCTGGTAACGCATCTGCAGCGGCTGCAGCACCTCATGCCCTACATCGCGGTGTTCCTCCTGCCCGGCGGCATGGCGATGCTGCCGATCCTCGCGTGGTGGCTGGATCGTCGACGCGGCCAACGGGTCATGCTCCGTAAGCTTGCCGCAAGGCAGTCGTAAAAACTGCGCATATTTGACCGAAGTCGGGCTCTGAGTCGGCGGCCGTGGTAGAAGGCGACGTGAGCAGCCGGCCAACCAAGATTACCGACGGCGATGTGTTCGCCCTCACGGGCGAAGGGCACGCAGAGCTGCATGCGTCGGGCACGGTACTCTCGTCGCGCGAGCTTCAGGTGCTTGTCCTGGTGGACGGAAAGGCTTCGGTCGCGCAGATACGCACCACGGCCGGCTTTGGAGCCGACGAAGTCGGCGACATCCTTCAAAAGCTGCTCAAGAAACATCTGATCACCGGCGCAGAGGAACCGAGTGCCTTTGAATCCGGCTTCCTGAGCATCACGGCGCCGATGCAGTTGCTTCTCGACAAGCCGCATCCGGAAACGGAGCAGGGCGTGCTGTCGCTGAAGCAGAAGGGTTACTACGTGCGCATCGCGCGCAGCGCACCGAGGAAACGGGAGATCAAGCAAGGCTGGCAGCCGACCGTCCTGGTCATCGATGATGATCCCGACCTGCAGAAGCTGATCCGGACATTCTTCCGCTTCGATGGCTTCAATGTTCGCGAGGCGACGCAGCGCAGCGAAATCATGGCGGCTTTTCGCCAGCCGCCGATGCCGGACGTCGTGCTGCTCGACGTCCACTTGCCGGACGCCGATGGCTTCGACGTCCTGGTGCGCATGAGACAGCACGCGATCCTTAAGTCGATGCCGGTGATACTGATTACCGCCGAGGCGACGCGCGAGGCTGTCATCAAGGGCTTACACGCCGGGGCGGATGGATATATCACCAAGCCGTTCGAGCCGGATTGGGTCGTGAAGGCGGTCAAGGAAGTGCTCGGGTTGCCTTGAGGGCGGGATCGGGGAAGGGGACGGTGTGCTAAGCGTAAAACTCCGCGCGGTACTGATGTACAACTTTGGACTGGCGCTCGCTTTCATCGTCTTGGGCAGCCTGAGCCTCTACGGCGCCGGTACCAGTCATCGAAAGAATCTCATCGAAGCTCCGGTCTTCGGGCCTGAGGTCCGATCGACCATCGAAAGGGAAGTGGCGAACGAGGCGTTACGCAATAACGCGCTCTTCTACTTCGACACCGCACGAGATATGCGCAAGGCGCGAAACAGCGATACCGAGCGTTGGTTTGACGAGATTGGAACGTTTTGCTTCGTCATCGCTGCGCTATTTCTACTCAGCGGCGCGTTGGCTCTACTGCTTGAGCGCGAGGGAGAGGGCGCGCTTCCGGCGGCGCGGGCGAACAGGCGCGCCGCACTTCGCAACTAAGTTTGTGTGGCTCCCCGACCAGGGGTTCGAACCTGGGGAGCGCTGCTCGTCAGTCGTGCTACGGAAGGCCGAAGTGTGCCGGGTTACTGAAAATCGATTATGAATAGCTTGACGAGCTTCTCCATCGCATCGCTTTCGCCCACGATCCGGCATCCGACGCGG
>DATDCR010000275.1:0-7517 GCA_036524215.1 Burkholderiales bacterium | reverse complement strand
ACGGCACGACGATCGTGCTGATCGAGCACGACATGGGCGTGGTGATGGACATCTCGCAGCGCATTGTCATGCTCGACTACGGAAGGAAAATCGCCGACGGGAGTCCTGAAGAAATCAGGAAAGACCAAAAAGTCATGGACGCGTATCTGGGCGTGGCGCACGCATGAACTTCTTCATCGAGGTGGTGGCGGGCGGCCTGCTGGCGGGCGTGATGTACGCCCTGGTCGCGCTCGGCTTCGTGCTCATCTACAAGGCGTCCGGCGTCTTCAATTTCGCGCAGGGCTCGATGGTGTTCTTCGCCGCGCTCACGCTCGTGTCGCTGATGGAGCGCGGCTGGAACTTCTGGCTCGCGCTCGCGGTGACGCTGGTCGCGATGGTGCTGGTGGGCGTGCTGATCGAGCGCATCGTCCTGCGGCCGCTCGTGAACCAGCCGCCGATCACGCTCCTCATGGCGACGATCGGCCTCACCTTCGTGCTGGAAGGCATCTCGCAGCTCCTGTGGGGCTCGCAGCCGCACGGGCTCGAGCTCGGCATTCCCGACGTGCCGATCGAATGGCTGTCGGAGAAATGGAACATCAACATCAGCCAGTTCGATCTCTTCGCCGCGGGCGTCGCCGGCCTGCTGGTGGCGGTGCTGGCGCTGCTTTTCCAGAAGACGCGCATCGGGCGCGCGCTGCGCGCCGTCGCGGACGATCACCAGGCGGCGCTCGCGGTCGGCATTCCGCTGCAGCACATCTGGGCGATCGTCTGGGCCGTGGCCGGTTTTGTCGCCTTGGTGGCTGGCGTCATGTGGGGCGTGCGCAACGGCGTCCAATATGCCTTGACGTTCACCGCGCTGAAGGCGCTGCCGGTGCTCATTCTCGGCGGCTTCGAATCGATCCTCGGCGCCATCGTCGGCGGCCTGATCATCGGCGCGAGCGAGAAGCTGGCCGAGGTCTACGTCGGCCCGTTGGTGGGCGGCGGCGTGGAGAGCTGGTTTGCCTACGTGGTAGCGCTCGTTTTCCTGCTGGTGCGGCCGGAAGGCCTCTTCGGCGAGAAGCACATCGACCGGGTCTGACCGATGCTCTACCGCGAAGCCGGGCAGTTCAAGTCGACCTACGCGGAAGACCAGCAGATCTTCCCGCTGCTGCAGGACCGCATCGGCATGCTCGCGCTTCTTCTGGTCGCGTTCGTCGCGGTGCCGGTTTTCGGCGACCAGTACTGGCTCGCCGCGATCCTCACGCCGTTCCTCATTTTCTCCCTCGCCGCGCTGGGCCTCAACATCCTTACCGGCTACGCCGGCCAGCTCTCGCTCGGCACGGCGGCCTTCATGGCGGTCGGCGCCTTCATGGCTTACAACGCGGAGCTGCGCATCCCGTACATGCCGAGCCTCGGCTCGTTCATCATCGGCGGTCTTTGCGCCGCGGCGGTCGGCATCGTCTTCGGGCTGCCGAGCCTGCGCATCAAGGGCCTGTACCTCGCGGTGGCCACGCTCGCCTGCCAGTTCTTCGTGCTCTGGGCGATCAACCGCATCGGCTGGTTCTCCAACTACAGCTCCTCCGGCGTCATTACGGCGCAGAAGGTCGAACTGCTCGGCTACACGATCGCCACGCCCGCCGGCAAATACGTCCTCACCCTGTCGATCGTCGCGCTGATGGCGCTCGCGGCGAAGAACCTGATGCGAAGCGAAACCGGCCGCGCCTTCATGGCCGTGCGCGACATGGACGTGGCGGCGAGCGTGATCGGCATCCCGATGATGAAGACCAAGCTGCTCGCCTTTGCCATCAGCTCGTTCTATTGCGGCGTGGCGGGCGCGCTCTACGCCTATTGCTACCTCGGGACGGTCGAGCCGGAAGCCTTCAACCTCGAGCTATCGTTCCGCATTCTCTTCATGATCATCATCGGCGGCGTCGGATCGATCCTCGGCTCGTTCCTCGGCGCCGCCTTCATCACGCTCTTCCCGATCTTCCTCAACCTCGGCTCCAAGTGGCTGGAAGGCGTGCTCGGCATCGAGGTGCCGCATTCGGTCGTCTCCAACTCCGAGGCGATCATCTTCGGCGGGCTCATCATCTTCTTCCTGATCGTCGAGCCGAATGGCCTCGCGCGCCTGTGGCAGATCGCCAAGGAGAAGCTGCGCTTATGGCCGTTTCCGCACTAGGCTGGACAGTCGGATCGAAATGGCTATACTGGCCGTTCCGCATTTCGAAACAGACTCTTAGGAGGAGGACTGGCATGAAACGGAATATGGCGTTCGCGCTCGCGGCGATAGGTATTGCGTTCGCCGGCAACGCCGCCGCGCAGAAGGAGCAGTTCGTCCCCGCCAACTTCTACTGGGTCGGCCCCTATGCGCCGGGCGGCTCCGGATTCGGCGGCGGCCTCATCGACTACATGCAGATGATCAACGAGCGCGACGGCGGCGTGAACGGCGTCAAGCTCACCTGGGAAAAGTGCGAGACGGAATACAACAACGCGCGCGGCGTGGAGTGCTACGAGCGCAGCAAGAAGCATCCGCCTACGGGCGCGACGGTTGTTCATCCGCTCTCGACGGGCATTACCTATTCGCTCATCGACAAGGCGACGGCCGACAAGATCCCCGTCATCTCCATGGGCTACGGGCGCACGTCGGCGGCCGATGGTCGCGTCTTCCCCTACGTCTTCCCGTTGATCACCACCTACTGGTCGCAGGCCACCGTGATGGTGAAGTTCATGGGCCAGAAGATGGGCGGCATGGACAAGTGGAAGGGCAAGAAGCTCGTGCTCATCTACCACGACTCGGCGTACGGCAAGGAGCCGATCCCGGTCCTCACCGACATGGCGAAGCAGTACGGCTACGAGCTCACCACCATCGCCGTGCCGCATCCGGGCAACGAGCAGCAGGCGCAGTGGCTGCAGGTGCGCCAGATCAAGCCCGACTGGGTCATCCTGTGGGGCTGGGGCGTGATGAACCCGACGGCGATCAAGGCGGCGGCGAAGGTCGGCTATCCGCGCGAGAAGATGGTCGGCGTCTGGTGGTCCGGCGCGGAAGAGGACGTGCTGCCGGCCGGCTCGGCCGCCAAGGGCTTCTTCGCCGCCGGCTTCAACGCGCCGGGCACCAACTTCCCCGTGATGCAGGACGTCGTCAAGCACGTCTACAACAAGGGCAAGGGCGACCTCGAGGACAAATCGCGCGTCGGCTCGATCTATCACACGCGCGGCGTCGTCGCCGGCATCGTCACCGTCGAGGCCATTCGCCTGGCGCAGGCGAAGTTCGGCAAGGGCAAGCCGATCACCGGCGAGCAGATGCGCTGGGGCATCGAGCACCTGAATATCGACGACAAGCGCCTGAAGGAACTCGGCGCGACCGGCCTGATGCCGACGCTCAAGGTCTCGTGCATGGACCACGAAGGCTCGGGCCTGGTCAAGTTCCAGCAGTGGGATGGCGCCAAGTGGAAGGTGATCACCGACTGGATGGAGCCCGATCGCAAGCTGGTGCGCGAGAAGGTCGAGGCGGACGCCGCGCAATACGCGAAGGAAAAGAACATCACGCCTCGCGACTGCTCCAAAGACAGTCTCTGATCTAGTTGCAACCAAGAAACGGCGGACTGAACGTCCGCCGTTTTACTTTCAGGGGGATGCATGGCGACGCAGGCGCTGCTTGCGGTGCAGAACATCGAGGTCATCTACGACCACGTCATCCTGGTTCTCAAGGGCGTTTCGCTCGAAGTGCAGGACGGCCAGATCGTCGCCTTGCTGGGGGCCAACGGCGCCGGCAAGACGACGACGCTGAAGGCCATCTCCAACCTGCTGCGCGCCGAGCGCGGCGACGTGACGAAAGGGCAGATCCTGCATCGCGGCCAGCGCATCGATCGCCTGAACCCCTCGGAGCTGGTCAAGCGCGGCATCTGCCAGGTGATGGAAGGCCGGCATTGCTTCCAGCACCTCACCGTGGAAGAGAACCTCCTCACCGGCGCCTACACGAGAGGCGCTCTCGGTACCGGCGTGCGTGAGGACATGGAAAAGGTGTATACGTACTTTCCACGGCTGAAGGAGCGGCGATACTCGCAGTCGGGCTACACGTCCGGCGGCGAGCAGCAGATGACCGCCATTGGCCGCGCGCTTATGGCACGTCCCCAGACCATCCTGCTCGACGAGCCCTCCATGGGGCTCGCGCCCCAGCTTGTCGAGGAGATCTTCGAGATCGTGAAGGAGCTCAACCGCAAGGAACGCGTGAGCTTCCTGCTCGCGGAGCAGAACACCAACATCGCGCTGCGCTACGCCGATTACGGCTACATCCTGGAGAACGGCCGCGTGGTGATGGACGGCGAGGCGACCTCGCTCGCCCAGAACGAGGATGTGAAGGAGTTCTATCTCGGCTTCTCGACCGCCGGGCGCAAGAGCTTCCGCGACGTCAAGTCCTATCGCCGGCGCAAGAGATGGCTCTGAAGTATTTCGACAAGCTGGAAACGCGCTCTCCAAAGGCGCGCGAGAAAGCCCTGATGGGCGCGCTGCCCGGCCTCGTTGCGCATGCGAAGCGTCGGGCGCCGGGCTTCGCACGGGTCCTCGCCGAGGTGGATCCGCGCAAGGTGAAATCGCGCGAAGCGCTTGCGCGCTTGCCGGTGACGCGCAAGTCGGACCTCGGCACGCTGCAGAAGGAAATGCCGCCGCTTGGCGGTCTGAATGCGACCCCGATCGAGAAGATGGGCAAGCTTTTCATGTCGCCCGGACCGATCTTCGAGCCGGAAGGCCGCGGCAAGGACTGGTGGCGCACGGCGCGCGGGCTTTTCGCCGGCGGTTTCCGCGCCGGCGACCGCGTGCTGAACAGCTTCGCGTATCACTTCACCCCGGCGGGATCGATGCTCGAGTCGGGCGCGCTGGCGCTCGGCTGCACCGTCGTGCCGACCGGCGTCGGGCAGACCGAAATGCAGGTGGCGGCGATCCAGAACCTGCGGCTTAGCGGCTACATCGGCACGCCTTCGTTCCTGAAGCTGATCGCCGAAAAGGCGGACGAGCTGAAAGCCGACATCAGCAGCCTGCGGCGCGCGCAGGTCGGTGCTGAATATCTGCCGCCCGCGCTGCGAGCGGCGATGGCGGAGCGCGGCATCACCGTGACGCAGATGTACGGCATTGCCGACCTCGGCCTCGTCGCCTATGAATCGCTCGGCCGCGACGGCAAGCCGACGGAAGGCATGATCCTCGACGAGGGCCTGATCCTCGAGATCGTGCGCCCCGGCACCGGCGATCCGGTGTCGGCGGGCGAAGTGGGCGAGGTCGTGATTACTACCTTCAACAAGGACTACCCCCTCATCCGCTTCGGCACCGGCGACCTTTCGGCCGTCCTCGCCGGCACCAGTGCGTGCGGCCGCACCAACGTGCGGATCAAGGGCTGGATGGGTCGCGCGGACCAGAGCACGAAGGTGCGGGCGATGTTCGTTACGCCGAAGCAGGTGGACCAGATCGTGAAGCGCCACCCCGAAATCGTGCGCGCTCGACTGGTTGTCGCCGGCGAGGCCGGGGCCGATCAGATGACGCTGAGATGCGAGGTCAAAGAGCGTGCCGCCGGGCTTGCCGAAGGGATCGTCGCTTCTGTCCGCGACGTGACCAAGCTGCGTGGCGAAGTCGAGCTCGTTGATCCGGGCAGCCTGCCTAATGACGGCAAGGTGATCGAGGACCAGCGCAAATACGGCTGACGAGGTCCTACGAGCGCGACTTGGCGCGTTCCGCCCGGTAGGCCGCGAGCCCGGCCTTTCCCGCCTTGCCCATCTGCTCGAGCTTCTTCTCCCAGTCCTTGCGCCGGTCGCGCAGCGCATCGACGATCGACTCGGCGATGACCAGGTTGCGGTACCACTTCGAGTTGGCCGGCACCACGATCCACGGCGCGTGCTTCGCCGCGGTCCTGGAGATCGCGTCCTCGTAGGCCTCGGTGTACTCGTCCCAGTAGTCGCGTTCCTTCCAGTCGTTCGGATTGAGCTTCCAGGCGGTATCCGGCTGCGCCTCGCGCTCGAGCAGCCGCTCTTTCTGCTCCTTCTTCGTGATATGCAGGAAGTACTTGAGGATGATCGTGCCGTGCTCGGCCAGCAGCTCTTCGAAGTCCCGGATGTGTCCGTAGCGCTCCTGCCATAGCTTCTTCGGCGCGAGCTCGTGCACGCGCACCACGAGCACGTCCTCGTAGTGCGAGCGGTTGAAGATCGAGAACTCCCCCAGCCTTGGCGCGTGGCGATGCACGCGCCAAAGAAAATCGTGCTCCCGCTCCTCCGTCGTTGGGACCCCGAACGACGTAACGTTGACCCCGCGCGGATTGAGGTACCCGACCACGTGCTTGATGCTGCCGTCCTTGCCCGCCCCGTCGCGCCCCTGCAGCACGACGAGGACGCTGTTCACCTTCGCGCCATACATCGCGTCCTGCAGGTCGAACATCTTCTTTCCCAGGTCGACCAAGCGCTTCTGCGCCTTCTCTCGCGTCATCCCCTTCGGCGGCTCAGCCGAAATGTCGTCGAGGCGGATCTTCCTGCCCGATTGGTCGAAGTTCATCGCTAGGAGGGCTTGCGAGCGGCGCCGACGGGAAGCTTGTCCACGCGCCGCATCTCGTCATTGTGCAGGACCGCGCGATCGGCGAGAAAGGCCTTGGCGAACGCGAGCGAGTCGGCGCCCCAGAACACTTCACCGTCGATGACGAAGCTCGGGACGCCGAACACGCCGCTCGCCGCCGCTTCCTCCGTATTTGTCCGCAAGGCCTGCTTTACGGCATCGCTCGCGAGCTGTTGGTCGGTGATCTTCAGCTCGCGGCACAATGCGGCGAAGCGCTGCGGATCGGCGGCATTCTCGCCGCTCATCCATATCGCTTCGAAAATTCGTTTGACCGCCTCGGGGCGGCTGCCGCACGCTAGCGCGAGCCTCAGGTGGTGGAGGGGATTGAACGGATGCTCGGCCGGGAAGCGGAATGGAATGCCGAGCTCCTTCGCCCACCAGGTGCACCAGCGATAGGTCCAGCGGCGCTTGGCTGGAATCTCGGCCGGGCCCTTCTGGCCCCAGTGGTTGAGCAGGCCGGCGAAGAGCACCGGCTTGTAAACGACGGCGGTCGGTATCTCGGCGAGCCGATGCAGCGCGATATACGAGAACGGCGAGACAAAATCGAAGTACCAGTCAACGGAGGTGGCCATGGCGGTAAGGATCGAGAAGAAGGGAAGGGTGTGGACCGTGATTCATTCGCGCCCGGAGTCGCGCAACGCGATGGACCCGGCAAGCGCCGATGCCCTGGTCGCGGCATTCGGGGCGTTCAACGACGATGCGGACGCCGCCGTCGCCGTGCTGTGGGGCGAGGGCGGGGCCTTCTGCGCCGGCTGGGACCTGAAGTACGGCGCGAGCCTCGTTCAGGACACGAAGCAATTGCATGAAATCGACTATCCGCTCGACGACCGTAATCGCATTCCGCGCGGCCCGCTTGGTCCTACGCGACTCGAGCTCGACAAGCCCGTCATCGCCGCCGTCGCGGGTCCCGCGGTCGCGGGCGGCTTCGAGCTCGCGCTCTGGTGCGACGTACGGGTGATGGAGGAATCCGCCTA